>CAZVBU010000023.1:0-9482 GCA_964625935.1 uncultured Candidatus Saccharibacteria bacterium | reverse complement strand
ACACACCCAAGACGCCCTTTGCTTTAAAAACATCCGTGATAAAATCGTGCCCCCATGTATGGTTTTCAACATGATGCCCGCGTCTGTATATCTCAATAACCCACGCTTCGTTTTTTTTCACAAAACAACCAATAGGGAAAAATGTGGCGTAAACCGCGTATTTATCAAAAAGAGGAAGCGCCTCTTTCAGAAAATCTTCTTTCGGACCGTCGTCAAAACACAGAGCGATTATTTTTTCTCCGCCAGTTCCGGCGGAAAAAACCGCTCCGAACGCGAACAAAACCAAAAAAACCAAAACAGAAAGAGAGAAAATTGTTTTTTTCACGGTATTTCTCTTTTTGTCAAAGTCCTTTTTTCTTATTTTACTCTACTATATATTTATTCACCAAAAAACAAAAAAGAAAAGAATTGACAAAACCACGAACGAGTAATGAATTATGAATAAAGAATTACGAATTATGAATTATGGGGAAAAACAAAACCTACGCCCAACCTACAAAAGTAGAAATCTTATATGGGTATTTGAGTATCTTCTTTATACCACCCCGCGGTAAAAACGCAACAAAAAAACCGCGATTTGGCGCGGAATCGTCATGTTTTTATGTTATTCACAGTTTCATTGACTTTTTATATTCATTATGCTAAATTCTTAAACATAGTCGAAAGCCTATTAATCACGCGGTCCCGCCACAAGCGGGATTTTCGCTTTTTATGTACGTTTTTTTACCGGTATAAAACTTACCAAAATCTATGTATTTATCTTTTATACGATGTAATTCGCCTGACACTATCCCCCTAACTCCAACAACTCCAATCTTTTTGCCTTTTACCTTAAGACGCTCTAACGGCGCATACATGTCAGAATCGCCGGAAAAAAGCAAAATGGCAGTAAATTTTTCAACATCGTCTAAAATATCCATTGTCATTTCAACATCAAAATTACATTTCGGCTCCTCAATGGCAATTCCAGATTTTTGTAACTCATCTATCAATTCTCGAATTTTCTTTCTGACACCTCCATCAAATAACGTTAATGTTTTGCGCTGAAAAAACATACCTTCTTCTATAGTTTTAGGAATAAACTTCATTTCCTTTGGCGGGTTCGGCCTCAAAATCGCGCCAGTTTTTTTATACGATTATGAAAAGCTTCAGAATTTTCTCTATCGCGCGGATTTAATCCATAATATACTTTTATTTCCTTGATATTCGAAAAAGTAAAAAGTTGTCCAATTATATCTTCCATTCTAAACTTCCACCCTAAAACATCCTGCCAGTGAAACATATTTGTCAAATCCAAATAAATAAAAATAGAAGTTTCTTTTTCTATCCACTTCAAATAATCTTCGCGCACCATAAATTTGTTTTTAATATCTTGCGGAATGTCCATACAAAAGATTATTACACTATGAAATTTTTACACAATACCATTATAAATTCAAGGCAAACTACCTAAAAACGCAACAAAAAAAACCGCGATTTGGCGCGGAATCATCGTGTTTTTATGTTATTCTCAGTTTCAACGGTTTTTTCATTATTTTTTCAAATCCGTATTTTAATTCCCTGCCACAACTTCCGCGCCTAATCTACAACATTCCAACATTCTGCAGAATGTTGGAATGTTAAAATGTTAATTGTTAATCTGAAAACTTTTATTCATCCGGCCAACCGCCGGTTTGTGCTGCGCAAAAGTTTCCTTTTTCTTCAATTTTTTTGCCACACTCTGGACAAAACATAATATCAAAAATTAACTGGTTAAAAATATGATTTAATTATATCAGTTTTATACCGGCATTTGAAAATGCCAAAAAACTAAAAACTCCGAAAATTCCGGAGTTTTTACTTTTTTCTTATTGAAAGGTCATTAGTGAGAAATTTCTTCGGGCCAATTTTTGAGCGCTTGAAACGTCTGATCGTGCGGACGGCGTCCATGGCGCAGGTTTTCAAGCCGCTCTTCACAATTTTTTTTACTCAGGCAAAACTCACAAAACTCGTCTTCAAACACGGCCACGATAAGCCCGCCAACGCACGCGTGATGTAAAAATTCGGCATCTTCCCTAAGTTTTTCTTCCGCCATCTTAAACCTCTTCAAACTCTACACAAAATTTCTTGCGCCATTCGCCTGAAGCAATTTCTTTCCCCGTAAAAAACATCATCTTTTCGGAAATTACCTCAACATCCTGATAAATCTCTGACGATTCCAAAACCGATAAAATTTTCGGCACTTCATCAAAATCAGGTGTAAAAATCCTTAAAAATGGGGAGGGCGTTATTAAATCGCCACCAAAAGAAACAACATGGCTACGGATAATTTCACACACCGAGTCGCCCAAACCAATTTTATACATGGCCGGTGCGATAAAGCGGATAATACGCCAAGCTGCATTTTCGCTGTACCCGTGGATTCCTACATTCGCCATTGGGATTCTCCTTTTCAATAAGATATTTCAATGTTTTCTTACTTTATACAAAACAATAGCACGAAAACTAAATATGTCAATTACTTCGTTATGGTTCAATAGCTTGGAAACACCCGCGCCAAAATAAAATGCGAAGACGGACTTCGCATTTAAATTACGCGGAAGACTATTTTCTATTCTCTATTTTCTATTTTCTCGTCTTTAATCCAGCCGCTCATCCAAAAATCATAAAGAGGACCGCAGGCGGCTCCATAAAGAAAAAACCATACATATTCTTCAAGAGGAATCCCTATAAACAGAATCCCTGAAATATTTTCAAGCATCCACCAGTCCGATATAAGCGCGGGGTAAATTTTCAAAAGAATCTGATAACCCGATACCGCGATAAAAAAAGTCGCCGCCCCGGAAATCAGAGAAATTTTAATTAAGTCAGGTTTTTTAAAAAATATAAGCGCGCAAACAAAACCAAAGGCGCAATAACACGCGTAAAGAGAATTAAACCCCAAAATCGTAGAAACAAAAACAAAACTTAAAATAAGAATAGCGCCCGGCAAAATAAAATTAACAAAACTGAAGCCACACGCGCTCCGCCTTGTTTTTAATACCAGTTTCGGAACTCCAACCGCTATGCCGCCTATAAGCAAAGCAAAAAGCGATTCTTGCCAGATAAAACTAAAAACAGAGACGTATTTAAGCGGCCGCCAATAATCTTTAAAAAACCAGAAAAATTCAAAAAACAAAGCGGATACCGCGGTAAAGGCGCCAATAATTATCATCTGGAAAAATAAATCCCTCCGCTTTAAAACAATTAAAAGCCAGAGAGGAAAAACAATCATGGCGCCCGTAAAATAAACGTACTGATACATTGCGTTATATTAAGCAAATTTTCTATTTACCCCGAGCCAAGCCGAGAGGCTGTTTTCTCACCGCTATTCCACATCTTTCTTTCGTACTCTTTCACGACACGGTGTGTATTGAAGTACGAGGCCAGCGCGATGGCACGCCTCATTCTCGCAGCCCAGATTATTTTATGATTGTAATAGCAATCAACCGCATCATTTAACATTTCGTAAAGCGAGTTTGCGTCCGACGCATCATCCGGCTGGCCATCCGGCAATAGCGAACATTCTTTCCCCCATCCACTCAGGTTATCGGCGTGGTATCCTTCAATCCACCAACCGTCTAGAAGCGACAAATTCAAAGCCCCGTTTAAAACGGCTTTCATTCCGCTCGTTCCGCTGGCTTCCCTTCCACCGACGGGATTATTGAGCCACACGTCGCAACCCGTAAGTATTTTTTTTGCGATTTCCGGGTTGTAATCCGGAATAAGCGCGAATCTTATTTTTCCACGCAGTTTTTCCGCGGCGCGCTTCATTATTTCTATTTCACCGTTACAAAAACTATCATCGGGATAACACCTGCTCGAATAAACCACTTGAAGTTTCCCTCCGGCGACGTCCGCCAGCTTATCCAAATCCCGCAAAAGAAGCGTCGGTCTTTTGTATGGAACGAATCTCCTGGCGAAACCAACAGTCAAAATATCCGGCTCAAACTTATCGGCACTACTCGGACTGCTCACAAGAAAAAAAGACTTGTCCGAATTTATATATCCGGCGAATTCCTTTTTCATCGCGATTTTCGCGCCGGCTATTTCTTTTTCGCCGATATTGTCGTAAGCACCCAAAAAACGCTCGGGTTCACTTCGCCAGCCATGGATCCTTTCGTCGAAAATTTCCGCCATTTTCGGATGAACCCATCTTTTAAGACACACGCCGTTCGTGATGTTTTCAAACTTAAACCCGGGATACATATGATTGCAGACCTCGTTGTGCTTTTGCGAAACACTGTTCGCCTTTCCGCATAAGTAAAGTCCCGCGTGCGTCATCGAAAGGTTTTCTTTTCCGGCGAAATCGCGGATATTTTCCGGCAAAAGTCCGGGCAAAGTTTTTTGCGCCAAATCGTATTCAAAAACCTCGTTTCCGGCCGCGACCGGAGTGTGAAGTGTCATGGCGGATATTTTCCTGACTTTATCGGCGTCTCCGCCGTTCTTTTTCAAAAGCTCAAACAAGCCGAACACGGTATGCCCTTCGTTAAAATGGTAAAAATCGGGTTTTATCCCGAGCGCGTCAATCGCGCGAAGCCCGCCGACCGACAAAATCGCCTCCTGACACATTCTCGTATACCTGTCTCCCGCGTATAAATCTTTTGTCAAATCCCTGTCCCATTTTTCGTTTTCTTTTACCCAGGAGCTCAAAAAATAAACGGGGGCTTTAGCGCCTTTAATTCCTTTCAAATCTTTTTTGTAAATCGCAATTTTCACTTTTCTGTTTTCTATCTCCACCTCAACCGTTTTACCGGTATTTTTCAAAAATTTTTCCGGACGGCGCGCTTTCTTTTTGTCGTCGTCCCCGTGATAAAAAAGCGTAACGCAAACGATGTCCGTGCCCAAATCAGACGCGGAAAGCATCATGTCCGCGGCCAAAACGCCAAGACCGCCCGCGTAATTTCGCATGGCGGTTTCAAGAGCGATTTCCATTGTAAAAAAAACAGTTTTCATACAACTTACTTCAAATTCCGATAATTCTCACCAAACTATTTTTTTATTCACACTTCTTGTTTGCAAGCTCTTTTTTCTTTTCTAAATAATCCAAAACCGTTGAAACATATTCCGCGTGGCTCCACACAAGCGGCGCGGCGGAAAGCGGCTTGCCTGTTACGGCATGGACCTGTTCCGACAAAATACCCGACTTAAAAGCTTTGTCTACGCTCCAATTTATCCAAGTTTTGACCCGCTCAAGATCGGAAGCGCTTTTCGCGGTTATGGCGTAATATCTGGCAAGCCACAAAGTCGTAATAAACCACGGATTACCCGGCGCGTTTTCAACGGCGCGGTAATATTCGTCTCCCTCATAACGCGCCACTCCGTCAACTCCATTCTTGCAACGAAGCTTTTCTTCGACTGTATGAAAAATTTCGGAAATACGCGGATCGGACGACTCAATAATTTTGAAATAAAAAACACCAAAAGCGCTACTCGCGTCAAGAACCGTATCACGCTCCATGCCGCCGTTTTTCGGCAAAACGAACTTATCAAAAAATTTTTTCTCCTTATTATAAAGATTATCCACCACTGCGTCTTTGACCTGGCGCGAAGCGAGAAAATATTTCCGCTCATCCTCCTCTTTACCGAGAGTTTTCGCGAAATTCGCCGCCGCGTCCAAAGCGGCCGCCACGGATGAAGCGGTAAAAGTGGAAACACCGTATTTTTGCTCCCACAAATCGTAGCTCGGCTTCGGAAGCCCTGTCGCCATGTCGCGATAATCGCACAAAAAATCGGCCGCTTTTTTTATAAGAGAATTATACAAACTCTCTATGAACTCTATGTCTTTTGTCGACTCATAATGCTTCCAAAAAGCCACCAAAACCAGAGCGGTTTCGTCTTCCTGAATGGGAAGCTGTCCTTGCCCGTCCTTCATCCACGGATGCCAGGAACTGCCCAAAGATTTATCGGGCAGATACTTGTGATAAAAATATCCTTCTTCACTTATGGTATCGTTACAAAATTCAAAAAACTTTTTCGTAACGCTCGTATACCCCGCCTTATCCAGCGCCATCACCGTAAAAGAAGCGTCTCTTGGCCATACATAACTGTAATTATCGCGCCCATATTGGAGTATTTCTCCGTCCGAAGACGCTATGATGCCTCCACGGTTATCCGCGTGCGTTCTTATTATGAGCAGTGATTTCTTGTAAAGATCAACGGCCTCCCTGCCCAAATCCAAAAAATCCAACGGAGTTTTATTCACCCACGCGCGCCAAAAATCCTGCGTTGACTCAAGAATATGTTCCGGCGTTTTTTTCAGAATATAATCGTGAAGTTCCTTGACCTCTTCAAGTGTTTCTCCCGCCGCGGTCCAATAATTTACTTCTTTCATCTCGTCGCCAGAAAGCCTCAAAGAAAAGCTTATTGTCGAATCGACAGAACCGTGCTCAATGGCGTTTTTGGACAAAATCCCGTCTTCGGCGTCGCGCCACGTCCCTTCTTTACCTTCAATGCCCATAAGCCCCACTCCGTAATCGTCAATCGGCTTTCCGGACATTTCTCCGCTCACGAGAAAAAATTTCTTGTCCTTGTAATGTATAACCGAGCCCGTAGCGGGATCGTAAAAAGCCGTGTGTCCTCTGCCCGACTCCATCGGCTGGAACTGCTGATTGAACATTATCTTTATCTCGCGTTCGCGCTTTCTCATGTTTCTTACCGTAATCTTTCTTAAAAAAATATTTTTTTCGTTGTAAACCGCGTCAACAAAGCCGAGCTCTATATCCAGATTTTTATTCGACGCCGAAATATCCGAGGCCATGGTTTCTTTCATGTAGTTAACGGAAAAATTCCACCCGCCCGAATCTATCCAACTCATCTGGCCTTCGGTAAAAACACCTATTTTGTGGGGGCGGTTTACGTCAACATTATTTTCCGAACCGACTTCGGGAAAATAAAAATCGCGCACCTGCGCGTTTGCGTCAAGCGATACGAGAATAGTGCCGTTTCCGAGGACAATATGCCTGCTCATTTACCCGATATTATAATAGGTTTTGAGATAAACCGTTATTTCTCTCACAGCATCGTCTTTTTTATTTAAATGCCTTATTTTTTCCGCGAGAAGACTGTCTCCCAGCGCGTTTTCAATCCAATTGGCAAAATCATTCTTTTCGGCGTTCATATGATGAACAAAAGTGGCGTCGTCCATCGAAAACAGCGCGTCTCTAAGTTCGGCGATATTTTTGAAAACCGAGCCGTTCGCCGCCCAAAAACACGCGTCGCCCTGCGCGTCCATAAGCTTTTTCGCGGAAACGTTGGGAAGTTTTGTGACTTGCAAAATCGGACCGGCGGTTTTTTCCCGCGTCTTAACGATTTTCTTCACCGGCTTTACTGTTTTTTTTATCGCCGGCTTCTTCGCCGGAGATTTTGTTTTTTTTGCTTTCGCTTTTAACTTTGCTTTTATGGGCATAAATAATTTTATTTAAAACTTAATAATTTATATTTTTTACGACCTGTCTTTTTTGAGTTATCAAGACGCAACCTCAAATCCTTCAAGACATTCATATACGAGATAAACGCCTCGTAGGGAGATTCGTATGGATTAAAATATTTATGGACATCGCCGTCCGCGAACCATTTCGTGCACATATAATAAAAATGGTCGGAAGTCTGAAGCCTGCGCCAGTCCTCCACTATATCGTCGGAGCCATGCGACAGCACTTCTTTTTCGAATTCGTATATTTTTTTCAAAGCGTCGTGCTGGATGGGATTCGAAAGCCACGCCGACAAATCGCGCTCGACATCCGCCCACGAAACAAAATGAGGAAAGTCCAATTCGGCTTTGGGTTTGTATCTTTTCGCGGCTTCGGAGGGAGTGATGAAACTGTTGTCGGGATGTTTCAAAATCTCCCCCGGCAAAGCTTCAAGAAAATCAAAAATCCCCGTGTCTTCCCATTGGTGCTCGCCGAATGTCTCGTAATCCATAAAAAGATTTACGAGCTCGCCGTTGCCGTTCACTGCCGAAACCCACTGCGCGAACTTATCCGCCATAAGCGGATATTCCGACCACCATCTTGAAGAAAATCTGAAAGCGATATCATCAGATAATTTATAGTTCTTTAGAAGAAGTTTTATTTTTTTCGCCCCCTTCGGTTTATAAAGAAAATTCGGACTTCTCCAACCCAAAATATGATCGGCGCCTTCGGCGAGAACCGCGTCGTAACCCATTTTTTCGGCGGCTTTGGCGACTTCGTTATTGTATATAAGCTCGGTGTTTCTAAAGACCTTCGGTTTTACGCCAAAAATCTTTTTTATTTTATCCGCGTGAGCTTTAACCTGGCGCTCGAATTCATTGCGCGAAAAAACAAAAGAAAGAGAATGATAATACGTCTCGCCCAAAATTTCCGCCCGGCCTGTTTTCACGAGTTTTTTAAACGAATCCAAAGTTTCGGGAGAGTATTTTTCAAGCTGGTCGAGAAAAACCCCGGACATGGAATACGCCACTTTAAACCGCGGATTCTCTTTGAGCAAACGATAAATCGTGCCATTCGCCGGCAAATAGCATTTGTGCGCGACTTTTTCTATTATTTTTTTGTTGTTCAGATTGCTTTCGGAATTGTCGTTGAAATATTCATGGTCTTTTCCAACGTCAAAAATACGGTATTTTTTTACCCGCATCGGCTGATGAACCTGAAAATAAAAACAAACGGAAGGCATTATTTAAAATAATCAATAACCAATAATCAAAACAACAAAAACGATTTTTAAAAAACTATGCTCCGACCGGAGACAAAAGCATTTTATAAATATGTAAACATTTTTCCGCGGCGCTGTCCCATGTGATTTTTACGACTTCGCTTTTACCGTTCTCCGCCATACAGTTTTTGAGAGAATCGTGTTCAAGAACGGAAAGAATTTTGTTGGTCATTTCATCGACATCCCAAAAATCAACCTTGAGAACATGCGACAAAACTTCCGACACGCCGGACTGTTTTGAAATAATAACGGGGGTATTGTTTGCCATGGCCTCGAGAGGAACAATGCCGAACGGCTCGGAAACCGAAGGAAGTATAACAAGATCCGCCGTCTTAAAAAGAGTATTCGCTTCTTCCCTGTTGTAAAATCCGGTAAAAATCACCTTGTCGCCAATGCCGTCATAAGCCGCCTGATTTATAAGCTGGCGCTCCATGTCACCGGTGCCCGCTATGACAAAAAATGCGTTCGGATAATGTTCCAAAACTCTTTTCGCGGACTTAATGAGATAATCGACGCCTTTCTGAACAGTCAAACGGCCGGCATAAAGAACAATCTTATTGCCGGCTTCTTTGATTTTCAAAATACTTTCGCTGAGCGCGGCAGGCTTATTAAATTCACCCATATCAACTCCGTTGTGGACTACGCTTATTTTATCCGGGGAAATTCCGTAATTATCGACAATCTTATTTTTTGTAAAACTACTCACCGCGATTATCCTATCCGCGGCCTCGAATCCTCTTTTTTCCGCCGAATAAACATGCGGGTTGATA
>CAZVBU010000022.1:0-10188 GCA_964625935.1 uncultured Candidatus Saccharibacteria bacterium | reverse complement strand
TCACGCCGTTGGAAAAATTCCGCTTGATAAAATTCTTATTGAAACCGACGCTCCCTTTTTGGCGCCCGCGCCTTATCGCGGCAGGCGTTGTGAACCGGCGCATGTGGAAGAAATCGCGAAAAAAATAGCCGAAATAAAAAATATTTCTTTTGAAGAGGTTGCCCATAAAACTACGGAAAACGCGGTGTCCCTTTTCAACATAAAAACGGCGTGATAACCTTTTTAGAGAAATAAACAATCAATTTATCTCGAAAACACGGAGGTTTTTATGGAAACACTGAGTTCGCTGTTTTTTCAGAAATCTTTTTGTTGCGTGGGCCGTTCTTTGAAAGAATGTTTGGGGTGCTCTTTTTGCCGTCTTCTCGACGGGAGCACCGTGGGATTTAATCTGAAAACGATGCCCGGCGAAATTAATCCGGTTTTTCGCTCTTTGCCTGTCGCGGTCAATTTGTTTTACGGCGATCCGATGCTTCAGGCGAGGCACACGGTCGGCATGCTGAAAAAGTTGGAAAAAAGCGGCCACACGGGTCCGGTGATTGTAATTACAAAAGGCGATTTTTCGAAATTTCCCGCAGGAGAATTCAACCTTGATGTCCATTTTGCTTTCTCAACTTTCGGCAAGAACCATTATCTTGACGGCGGCTCCAGAAAAATATTTTTAAAAAATCTGGCTCTTTCGGAAAAAAGGCCCGGTTTTAAATATTCCGTGGAGTTTCGCCCGATAGCTTTCGGAATAAACGATACGAACGAGGTATTCAACTTTGTTATGAGCGCCGCTTCGGATTACGGCATGTCCGTGGGGTATTCCGGCCTTCAGGGCAAGCCCGCCATCGTGAAAATATGGGTGGAAGAAGATTCGCCTCTGAGGCCTTATCCGGGCTATCGTTTTGGTCACAAAAAAATGATAGCGCCGGATGTGGAAAAGAAACTTCTTGATGCCGCGTGCAAATACCGCGTCGCTGTTTTCAGGAAAACTTCTTGTCTTATATCTTTTGTTCACGGCCTCAAGAGGGATTACAATTCCCATTACTACAGGCCGAACGAGGTGGGGTGCTCCGGATGTGTTATGGAAAAGACATGTTTTTCTTTTTATGACTCCATAACCAAAGATAGCGTGCCAGAGGGTGTTATTCCGTTTAAGTACGAGGTTGTTTATAAAGAAAACCACGTTTGTATCCTGAAGAGGAAAGGAATTTGCGAATTTCCCACTGAGGATTGCTCCCGCATAAAAGGATATTTAATAAAGATAGACGACAAGATAACCACATCCGATGTCCGTGTAATCAAATGGCTTACCGGGCTTACGGTAGATGCTGATTTTATCGAAATGCCTTATATCAGCCGCGCGTGGGCGCGGAACTGAACATAAAAAAATAAAAAACCGCTTTCCGGAATTTCCGGGAGCGGTTTTTATTTCAGATTGTCTGGAATTTTTTATCCAAGGAAACGTTTTTCCATGGCGTTAAGCGCTTTTTTAAGGATAAATTCCGACATTTTTTTACGGTCCATGTCGGTGGTGTCCAGGAGATAAACACCCTTTCTGTTTTTGAAAGCGAGATATGTTTCGTGGAACAGGTTTACGAGTTTTTTTATGCTTTCGGGATTTGTGGTTTCTCCGAATTTTTCCGTGAGGCTGACTTCCAAATCTCTTTTTACCGCTTCTTCCGGCGTTGTCACGACAAAAAATACCGCGTCTATCATTTTTTGCCAGGTTTCGAATAGAAAGAAATTTTGCAGGTCGTCGCGTTTATATGCCGGAAATTCGTTTTTTTGGTGCCAGTAGTTCATCCATGTCCAGGCATCGTATATGCAGCGGTCAAAGATAACAAGGTCGTAATTCGGATTTACTGAAGCGTGTATAAGTTTATTGAGAGCGTATATGCCCGTTGCGACATTGTAGAGGTGCGTGTTTCTTTTTATTTCGCGTACCACCTCGGCGCCTTCTTGAGGGATATAAACATTATAGCCCATTCTTCTGAAAAACGGGTCAAGGATTTGTATAATAGTCGTTTTTCCAGCCGACGGCGATCCTGTGAGCTCAATAAAAAATGGGCGTTTGAATTTTCTGGGACCTTTCGGCCTTCCGAGTTTTGTAAGAAGATTTTTTGCTTTTTCTTCGTAGTTTTGTTTATTTTCGTTTTCTGAAATTTCCGTGGCGCCATTTTTCACGTCTTATCTCCTTTTTGCCAAAGATTTTTTCTATTGGTATTATAAGAAATATTATCGCCGTTTATACAATTAAAATTTTATTGCGTAATGAAAAAAACTGTGGATAAGAACAAAAAACGAATCGGTTTTGACATAGATGGCGTGCTTTTGGACCATAAAAAACACAGGACAATGTTGGCGCGCAGGATGGGTTATCTTGACGTTACCGAAAAAATGTCGGCGGAAGAGGTAAAATCCATGATGGATAAAAAAGATGATAAAAAAAGGCAGGATTTGCAGTACGGTCGTCTGACTTTAAAAACTCCCGCGACGAAAGGCGCGGCGAGGGTTCTTAAAAAACTTGGAAAAGTTTACGATATTTATGTTATTTCGGCGCGCAAGCCGGGGGATAACAGAAAATACGCTCTTCGAATGCTTAAAAAATATTTTGATTTTCCCGAAGAAAAAATTAATTTTGTCATTCATAATTTTCAGAAAGGTTTTGTTGCTCGTCGGCTTGGCCTGTCGATTTTTATAGACGATAACAAGAAATCTTTCTATCTTATGCCTCAAGGTGTTAAAAAAATTTTGTTTGACGAATATCAAAAACGACCGGTTATGCGCAGAAAGGGTGGACTAATTGGGGTTAAATCCCACAAAGATCTCTTAAAGTGGTTGATTGGTTGAGCTATGGAAATTTCATCGGAAATTGGCTAGAATCTAGAGTATTGTAGAATCGTTAAATAGGGCCAAGATAGCCCCCTCCTTCGCTCAAATTGCGTTTGAGCTACGGAAGGGCGAGAAGCGATAGTATTGTTGTTTTTTGCCCTTCGTAGCTCCGATGTAAATCGGAGCGTAGTAGGGCCAAGATAGCTCAGTCGGCAGAGCACGTCATTGGTAATGACGAGGTCCCGGGTTCGATCCCCGGTCTTGGCTCAAGTGCTTCAGCGCGCGGAGACAAGAAGCAGGCGAACTGCTTCGCCTGCGTCCGGGATCGAAAGCCGCAGGCATGTCGAGCGAAGCGAGACAGCCGAGGCAGGGTCGGAAGTTCTTAGGAGCGAAGCGACTTAGAAACTTGTGACCGATCCCCGGTCTTGGCTCCCGTTTTTGGCCAGGGTAGTCCCGATTTTGATTCGTCAAAATCGAGGATCCTCGATAAATCACAAAATCTTTGATTTTTGATTTATCGGGACTCAGTGGCGCCGCGTCCGCATCGCTACGCGAAGTGTTACGGGCGGGGAGCGGAAGAAGAGCATATTCAAAAAGAAGAATAAGCGAATAAAATGCGCCAGGGTAGCTCAGTGGTAGAGCAAGCGCTTCGTAAGCGTTAGGTCGGAGGTTCAAATCCTCTCCCTGGCTCCAATGAAAAAAGAAAAAGGCAGGTCTTTACGATCTGTCTTTTTTGTTTTTATAAGAGATTGCGAATATCGTTATTCCAAGGGAATTATGCTTAATATGGCTAAAGACATAAAGACAAGCTGTATTACGCTGAAAAGTTTTATTGTCCTTTTGTCGATAGATAGTTTTTGGGTGCTAGCGTCCAAAACTCCAACCGCCATAGGAATAAAACAACTGAAAATCAGCATGATGCCAAGACCATTTTTAGTGATCCCGGCGGCAACAACGCCCGCTATCCAAATTGCAATTAACGCGATATTGGTGGAAAAAAAGAAAGCGTCATCGTCAATATGAAATAATCTATCAAGAATAAAGCCTAGAACAATGATGAGAACTGCGGCAATGACGAAGACCTTGGCGAAACCGGCAGCGACAAAGGGTCGGGGGATAAAAGCATAAAAAACAGCCAAATACATCACCGTAATAATGGTTTGCCACTTGCCGAAGGACGGCAACCAAATTTTCCAACCAGAAAAAATTTTAGTTTCTTCCATGTAAAATAACCTCCAGCATAGAATAGTCGTATTGTGATGACGGAATCCATGTATATCCTTGCAAAATACGTCGATTTTGTCAAAGAAAAAAAGGCAAGCAAAAAAGCAATATTAGAAGCGATAAGTAAAATAAAAAAAAGATTGTCGGAAAATTTGGTTAAGTTGAAATAAGGATTATCTACTGTTAATATAAAAAATATGGAAAATATGGCGGATAAAGAAAAATTACAAAAGCTCGAGGCCGAAATGCAGGACGTAAATATCTGGCAGAACAAAGAACGCGCGCAGGAAGTTTTAAAAGAAATTCGCGAGCTTAAGGCAAAACTTGGGGCTAAAAACAAATACGATAAAGGCGACGCTCTTATCAATATTTTCGGCGGTGCCGGCGGAGTTGACGCGGAAGACTGGGCGAGGATACTTTTTGAGATGTACATGAAGCTGGCCGAAAGGAAGGGTTGGCAGTTTGTGATTTTGCACAACCATAAAAACGAGCATGGCGGAGTCAAAAATGTAACTGCCGAGATAAAAGGAAAAAACGTTTATAGCGAACTTAAGGGAGAAAACGGCGTTCATCGTCTTGTGAGGATTTCTCCATTTTCCGCCAAAAAATTACGTCATACTTCTTTCGCGCTTGTTGAAATTCTACCCCGCGTGGTTGAAGCAGTTGAAGTTGAAATAAAGGCGGATGATATTACGGTGGATTTCGCCCGCTCTTCCGGTCCGGGCGGACAGAACGTGAACAAGAGGGAAACCGCGGTTAGGATTTTGCATAAACCGACAAACATAGCGGTTCACGCGGATACGGAACGCAGTCAGCTCAGGAACAGGGAACTGGCGCTTGAAATACTTCGCGCCAAGCTTTATCGGATTTATAAAACAAAAAAGAAAGAAGAATTGGATAATCTGAAAATCAATAAAGGCACGGATATAGAATGGGGGCATCAGATACGCTCCTATGTTTTTCATCCCTATAAAATGGTGAAAGACCACAGAACCGAAGTCGAAACATCAGACGTTCAGTCGGTTCTTGACGGCGGTCTGGATATGTTTATCGAAGCGGAACGCGGCATTTCCAATTAACTGTTTTTTGCCTGAGGGGTGTTGTAAAAATGGGTATTGTAAAAAATAGAAAATTACAGGATAATGAATAGTGAGCCGGATTTATCGGCGTTTGGCATTGGTTATTTATAATGATTTTTTTCGATAAAGTTTCAAAAAAATATACGACAGGCGCTCCCGCTCTGGAGGATATTAATTTTGCCGTGGAGCGCGGGGAGTTTGTTTCCATTGTGGGTCAATCGGGCGCGGGGAAATCCACTCTTTTGAAACTTTTGATAGCCGAAGAAATGCCCACTGCCGGCAATGTTTTTTTTGATTCCATTAATGTGCATAATTTGCCGAAAGACGAGCTATATAAATTGCGCCGCAGGATAGGCGTCGTGTTCCAGGATTTCAGACTTTTGCCGACAAAAACCGCTTATGAAAATATAGCCTTCGCCATGCAGGCGGCCGGTTACGACGATGAAACGATAAACAACGACGTGCCTCAGGTATTGGAAGTCGTGGGGCTTATAAACAAGAGTTCAAGTTTTCCGGGTGAGCTTTCCGGCGGAGAAAGACAGAGAGTCGCCATCGCGCGAGCCATAGTAAACAGGCCGGATATAATCATAGCGGACGAGCCGACAGGCAACCTAGATCCTTTGAATGTTCAGGAGATTGTTAATCTTATGGCGAAAATAAACCAACTGGGCACTACGGTTATTCTGACTACCCACAACAAAGACGTGATAAACGCGCTAGGCAGAAGAGTCATTACGATAGAAAAAGGAAGGGTGGTGCGTGATGACAAAGAAGGACGATACGTTTTGTAAAATTATATTTTAAATGTACGGATATAAATAAAAAAGGATTATTGGTATCATTAGTATATTCGCATCGGTTTATATGCTTTTCATCAAAATAAGAAGAATAATAAAAGGCGGACTTATCAATTTTTGGCGCAACGCGTGGGTTTCTTTGGCGACGGTTTTGGTTATGTCTTTATCTCTTATTGTCATCGGGGCGCTTGTTTTTTCAAAAGTTCTTTTGATGGCGTCTCTCGAAAAGATAGAGGAAAAAGTTGACGTTACCGTTTATTTCAAATCCGACGCGGCAGAGACGGAAATACTCGAAATTAAAGATTCGCTTTCCAAACTGGACGAGGTCAAGGATGTAGAATATATTTCAAGCGATACCGCTCTTTTTGCTTTTAAAGAAAGGCATTTCAACAACTCGCTTATTATACAGTCTCTTGAGGAGTTGGGCACCAATCCCTTGGGCGCCAGTCTGAATATAAAAGCGAAAAATCCGGCTCAATACGAAAGTATCGCCAGATTTTTGGAGTCGGGGGCTTTTGCCACGGTTGACAAAGTGAACTACAGCCAGAACAAAGTTGTGATAGACCGGCTTTCCGGCATTTTGGGCGCGGTAAAAACAGCCGGAGTCGGTGTCAGCGTCGCCCTTATTTTTATAGCGATTCTTGTGACTTTCAATACAATACGTCTGGCAATATATACCAATCGCGACGAAATAACCACAATGCGTCTTGTCGGCGCTTCAAACAAGTATATACGAGGTCCTTTTGTCGTGGAAGGTATAATTTACGGATTCTTTTCAGCGGTATTTACCATGGCTTTATTTTATCCTTTGACCTTCTGGCTCGGTTCTTTTACGGAACAATTTTTCGGCGGGCTTAATCTTTACTCTTATTATGAAGCTAATTTTTTCGAGCTTCTGTTTGTGTTAATGGGGACGGGAGTTTTTTTGGGAACTTTTTCGGGGTGGTTCGCCACAAGGCGTTATTTAAGGGTATAATACAAATATGAGCGAAGTGATGAAAGCCGATGTGTTTTTTACAGTTACGACGATAGCGGTTATAGTTGTTACCGCGGTTTTAACGGTCGCGTTTGTGTATCTTATAAAGATTTTACGCGACGTGAGGTATATGTCTAACCGCGCCAAAGAGGAAACGGATAAGGTGGTGAAGGATATAGATTTGTTCAGAGAGAGCGCGAAGAAAAATCTCGGCGATTTCAGGCATCTTGCCAATTTTTTCAAAAGCTTATTTAAAATTAAAAAGGTTCGTAAAAAATAATTAAAAATTATGTCAAAGAAACATAAAACCGCCGCGAAAGTCGGCGTAGGTTTGGGGATAGGGGCGCTGGCCGCGGCCGCCGCGGGCGCGTATTATCTTTATGGCACCAAAGAAGGCGCCAAGCAGAGGAGAAAAATAAAGATATGGGGGCTAAAGGCGAAAGCCGAAGTTATGGAACAGCTTGAAAAAATGGAAGATGTTTCCGAGGCCCAATATCGCCAGGTTATCGAAACCGTTGCCAAGCGTTACAAGGCTTTGAAAAATATCGATCCCGAAGAAGTTGAAGAAATGGTCAAGGATCTCAAAAAGCATTGGAAGAACATAAAGAAGCATATTGACGCGGCTAAGATTGTTAAAAAAGCCAAAGCTAAAGTAAAAAAATCGGCTGCAAAAAAGAAGAAGATAAAGAAATAGAAGTTTTTATAAAACCGCCCGGCTTTAAAAGCCGGGCGGTTTTTGTTTGTAATAATCCGGTATTATTATGCTAATCTTTTTGCAGAATAAACAATAATTTGTCGGAGGCCGGAAATGGAAAACGACAGCGAAAGAATTTTGAAAATGTATATTTTGTTAAAGGATACAACGCCGATTTATCTGGCTCCGCTTATAACGGCGCACGCGGCTATGGGCGCGTACAGAAAATTTCGCGGTAGGATTCTTATGAGCGAATGGCTTGAGACCGAATTGTTCAGGAAAGCTGTTTGCTCTGTTACGCCGGAACAATTTGAAAAGTCGAAAGAATACGGAGAATTTTGGGCCGTAACGGAAAACAAACACAAGCATCTGGGGGAATTGGGGCTCGGATTCGATATTCGGGAAGAATATCCGAAATTTTTCAAATTTCTGCCGCTTTACAGGCCGGTAAATATTTAAAAATGGGTAGTCGGTTGCCGCGGCGAAAAGAATTGTCGCGGAGAGGAAGAGCCTCGTTTTTGAAGGAGGCTACACGCAGTTTTTTCGGTATTTTATGCTTAATGTTTTGTTTAAAAAAATACCGCTTTTCGTTTTTTACGGAGGCGGGATTTTATTTTTCTTTTTTATGAATTAAAATTAGAGTATCAATGAAGGAAAAATTCAGGCATTTTTACGGAAAATATGAGCGTTATCTGTCTCCGATAACGCTTGTTTGCGGTTTTGTCTGGGATAATCTTACTTTAAGAAGAGTGGATTTGTGGGCGGAAAATATTGTTCTCATTTCTTATCTTTTGGTCGCCGGAGCGAGCATTGCTGTCATCAACGCCCGTGGCGCCGAAAAAATAAAAAACAGATTTTTGAACAAATCTTCCGTTTTTGCTCCGTATTTTTTGCAGTTTGCCTTTGGCGGTCTTTTTAGCGCGTTCACCGTTTTTTATTTCAGAAGCGCTTCTTTTGTCACAAGCTGGCCGTTTCTTTTGTTTCTGGCTTTTCTTCTTGTGGGAAACGAGATTTTCAGAAAAAAATACGAACGTTTTTTCTTCCATACATGCGTATTTTTTGCCGCTATTTTTCTTTATTTTGTTTTCGCGGTCCCGCTTGTCTTGAACGAGGTCGGGGTTTTGCCTTTTCTATTGAGCGGTTTTTTCGGCATGGATGCCATTATTATTTTTATCTTTTTTATATTTTTTATTTCCGACGAACTTTTGGCGGAAGGATACAAAAAAATAATTGCCGGAGTTTTGGGGATATTGTTTTTTCTCAACGCGCTTTATTTCCTGAATCTCATTCCGCCTATTCCCTTGTCTTTGTCGGAGGCGGAAGTGTGCCATTCGGTCGTAAAAAACAACGGAAATTATGTCGTGTCTTTCGAACCGCGCGAAAGCCGGCTACTTTGGGAAAAACGCGCGGTTTTTCATTGGAAGCGGGGGAGCCCGGTTTATTTTTTCAGTTCAGTTTTTGCCCCCGCGAAAATAGATACAAAAATATTTCATCGGTGGTTTTTTTATGATGAAGAAAAGAGAGAATGGGTCAAAGAAAGCGAGATTGGTTTTGCTATTTCCGGAGGCCGTGACGCGGGTTTTAGGGGCTATACGATGAAAAACGGGGTATGGCCCGGCAAGTGGCGCGTGGACGTGGTTACCCAAAAAGGCCAGTCGCTCGGCAGGATGGTTTTTGATATCGTCGAATTTGAGGGCGAGACGGAAATTATAAAAGAAATAAAATAAAAATAATTATCAGATAAATTTTTAAAATATGACATTTAAAGAATATCAGGAGAACACGAAAAAGACCGCGGTTTACGATAAGAAATATCGTTTTATTTATCCGCCCTTAGGTCTTGCGGGAGAGGCGGGTGAAGTCGCGGAGAAATTCAAAAAAGCTTTCCGTGACAACGACGGCGTGATAACCGAAGAGAGAAAAGAGGAGATATCCAAAGAGCTTGGAGATGTCTTGTGGTATGTGTCGCAGATTTCCACGGAATTGGATTTGGATATGGGAGAAGTCGCAAAGAAAAATCTGGAAAAACTGTTTTCGCGAAAAAACAGAGGAAAGCTCTCTGGTGACGGCGACAACAGATAAATTATCGATTATAAATCAAAAAACGGCGCGCCATGCAAGCGCGCCGTTTTTGTGATTAAATCTTTTAGTATATCGCTATCGAGCCGAAGTGAGTTTTTTCGTTCATGTTTTCAAACTGCCAGAGTCCTTTTATCGAGATATTTATTTTGTATGTTTCTCCCTTGCCCACGGAAGTTGTCTGGTCGTAGTTTTTGAATTCCCTGTCCGTTGTTTTTGTCGTAACACGGAGAGATTTGTCGGAATTATTTATGAATTTAACGGATTTTCCCGACTGGAGAGATATGTTTTTTGGCATAAACCCGTCGTTTTCGTAATAGACAAGATATGTGCCGTCCGGTTCAATTATCGCTCTTGGCGAGGTTGGTGTCGCTTCGGGGGTAGTGCCCGGCGGTAACGGCGTCGGTTTTGTAAATGGCCTCCTGGTCCTTGTCGGCGGCGGCGATGTAGTAGAAATATTTGCCGTCGGTTGACCAGAACGGGGCCTGAAACCGGCCCGGAGCCAGGTCAAGATCGACTCGC
>CAZVBU010000021.1:4711-10245 GCA_964625935.1 uncultured Candidatus Saccharibacteria bacterium | reverse complement strand
CTGTCGCCACATTCTTAAAAGCCGAAAGCCATGCTTTTCTATTCCTCATTTTCATTAATTCTTCTTCGGCATCCGGACTTGAATTAATAAGCTGGTTAAACATTATGGGGCTTTCAATTTTTGCCATTTCCGAAGATAATCTGGCGACATTCATTCCTCTGGTTATTGCTGACCGCCTTACCGAATCGGCCGCAATTTCATATCTCTCTTTTATTTCGGCGTATTTTTGTTTTTGCTCGTCTGTTGCTGTGGGTAAGCCCCATTCATAGGGAAGACGCGCGAACTCATTCGCCGCAAAATTAAAATCCGTCACAACTTTTCTTTCACCTTCGTTCAAGCTGTTATTTTTTTCTGTTATATATTTTGTTTCCAACCGGCCATTTCGTTCTTCAACTTCCAAATTGTATTCTTTTGTCCCTCTCACCAATTCGGAAAGCATACCCTTGTTTATTTCCATGCCTTCGTCGGTAGTCCAACCGCCAGCCGCCATCTGTTCCAGTTTCGCGACGCGGTATTTTTTTATAAGAAACATCGCCGCTCTTTGAGGTAGCTTCAGCCCTGATACGGCCTCTTTATATTCTCCCGATCTCGGCGCGCGACCCAAAGCCATCGCTTTTTCTTTTGAACGCCCTAAATCGAGTTGCATCAGATTTTCGGCCGCCATCAGTTGTTGCCCGCGCGATAAACCAGAAAATCCTTCAATACTTTCAAGAGCCTCTTTACCCAATCCGAAATTATCTTCAAATCTCAAAATAACATCGGCATCAATCTCTTTTTTGGTTTCCGGGATCTGTTCCGGCGCTTTGACAGCTTCTTCCGGTACGGCTTCCGGCTCGGATGGAATCTCGGTAACGGGAGCCTTGGTCTGAGACGTTTCTACCTCTAGCGGGGTTTCTGGTGGTTTCTCGCCGGTATTTTTCGGCGCGTCTTCGGTTTTTTCCGGCGCTGGAGATTTTACCTGCCCTTCCGGTGTTACGGCGCCCGCGCCCTCAAGCGCGCTATCCCACTCGTCGGCTCTGCCCGCTTCGGCTATATCGGCTTCGGTCGGAACGAATTTTCCCGGCTCTACAGGATTGCTTTCGCCGGATTTCTTGCCTTCCTCTTTGCCCCAGACACCCGCCTCGGCTATATCCGCTTCCGTAGGAACGAATTTTTCTTCTTCAGCCGGTTCCGGCATGTTCTCCGGCGCCTTCACATCCCCCTCTCTGAAGCCCGGATCGGTTTCTCCGGCCGCCACGCCACTCATAAGAACGCTCTTTGAATCCAAAGATTTCATTTTTTCTATTTGTTCATCGGTATACCCGGCGTTTTTTAACTGCTCGTCTTCCGGCGCTTCCTCGTGTTTCGGCACGGCGCCGCTAAATATTTTTTCGAACATATTCGAACATATTTTTTATAAAAAATTAAATAAAATTAAATATATTTTAAATATTATAATTTAACTTTATCCAATCCGGTTTATTATTGCAAACACTTCCCGGCGCCTTCGGCTGCCAACCGCGACCCGTCGTTTACAGACTACAAGATAATAATTGCCAATTTTGCCTACATTGTTATAATAAAAACAACGGAAAAAACTAAAATGTGGACCGAACAAGAACAAATTTACGGACAATTGGGAGGTTCCGCCACGGAAGAAAAACAAACGCCGGACAACTGGGAACAGGCGCTTTTTGGCGATGAGAATCCGGAAAACCAGCAAACAGAACCGGCTATATCGAAATACGATCTCGCCGCCGATCCGCCAAAACCGGCAAAACAGGAAACGGCTTCCGCACCCAGCCGGGAAATCACGGCGGAAAAAGAAAAACCGACTTTGACGCCGCAAAATCCGGACGAACAGCCGGTTCCGATAAATGTCGTCAAAGAAACACAACCAAAAAATCTCCAGATTTGGGAAATAGACGCTAAAGCGGAGAAAGCTTTAAACGAATTGGGATTTGACGACAGCGATATACATCGCGTAAAACCGGAAATTCTGCAGAAAATACTGGACGGAAAAATCACGAAAGAGCAATGGAATAAGCTTCAAGAATTCTCGAAAAGCGTATACGAAGGCGTGGAAACAAAACCCGCGCCGGAAACCGCCGGGCAAACGTCCGAAGAAACGGTCCCCGACCCGGAACTGCCCACAGGAAACGACCCGAAAAATCTTAACCCTCTGGAAAAAGCCGACCTCTTGAAACTCAAAGAAGAAATCGGCGAAATGCCTCAGGAAGAAAAAAATAAAATAGAATTCGGCATAAGGCATTTTGACCTTTGGATAAAAGAAAGAAAAGAAAACTTTTTCGCGAGAATACTCAAAAACACGGCCGACTTTCTGAAAGACAAAAACAAGCTGGCAAGCTCGACTTTTTCCGAGTGGCAAAAATTAAGGGAAGACAACCTGAAAACAACGCGCGACCAGTGGGAAAAACTGAAAAGCGGAAAAACGGGAGTGCTTGGAAGAACGTGGGGACTCACCGGAGCCACATTGTTTTACGGCAGAATGGTGCGCGATATTTTCGGTTCTACCGCGGTTTCTCCTTTCAGATTAGTTCTCGCGGGATTCAAGACGGCATCTGAGGGAATGGATTCTCTCAAAAACGCGCGAATGAAATCGGAAGAATTGATAGAAAAAAATAGGCAAAACGATATGCGCACTGCCGAGGAAGAAGCGATAAATATTTACGAACGGGCGGAAAAATCAAAATTAGAAAAAGGCGACATAGCCGCGCCGTCAAAAGAAGAACTGCAAAAAGCCTATGAGGAAAACCGGCCCAAAGATTTGATAGACAGATTATCCATGGATTATACTCCGATGACCGCATCAAATCTCCTTCAATCTTTCATAAAATGGGACCTGAGAAAATCTGTCGAGCGTATAGACAAAAAACTAAATGAAATAGACGGCGATAATTCCCTGAACCCGGAAAACAAAGAAATTAAAAAAGCCCGCGTACTTATAAAATACAGAAGACATCTCGAAGACGTGGACGCGATGACAAGCCATTACGGCGTCGTTGACGGACTCGCGCTTCTCGCTAAAACCGGAACCACCGCGGCAAAAGCGGGAACATTCGCCCTTTTCGGAGAAACCGCGGGACTGCTTGTTTATAAACTTTGGGACAGCATGAGTAACATTATGTCGTCATCGGAAGACTTCGGAGAAAAAATCACGGACATAAAAGAAAAAATAAAAGAACTGGCGCCGGATGCGTCCGCGCGAACGACTTTCGAAACACCAGCCACAGGAATAATTTCAGCCGAAAACGCCGCGACAATACAACCTGAAATAATAAGTGGCGATAGCCAACCCGAAATCCAGCGCGCGGAAATTTCTGCGGAAATAGCGCAAGAAATAACAAAAGAAGAAACACCCCCGAAAGAACCCGTAAGAATCCCCGTAACCGAACTCAAGCACGGCGAAGAAACGCCGGACTGGCTTTCGACTCCCGCAACCCCTGCTGAAATACCGGAAATAACCGTCCCGGAAACAGCCGGAAATACAGCACAACCGGAAACGGCGCAAACGATACAACGGGAAATACCCCCGCAAACACTGCCGGATATAAAACCGGAAGTTATCCCCGAAGAACCCGAAACTTCCGCGCCGCCGGAACAGCACCCGTCGGAAAATATTCCGCCGACAATCACCGAAACCCAATCAAACATCCGGCCCGAAGAACCGGAAACGGCCCTTGCGCAAGAAACCAGAGGCATCAAATCAACCCTTTCGATAGAACTCGGGAAAAACGGGATGCCCTTAAGGCCGGAACGCATCGTGCAAACGCTTGCCCTAAACCATTGGAATAATATTCTTGACGCTAACGGAAGTTTCAGCGAAGAATACGCCGCGAAAAGCGTTAATGTAACCGCGAATATAATGCGCTTGCTTGAGGGAAAAAACACTCTGGGAATAAACGCGGAGGAATTCAAAAACATCGCCGGCTGGAACGAAACAAAAAATATTTTCGAAATAAAAAATCCCGAAGAATTTAACCGAACTCTGGACAAATTCATAGAGCACAGCGATAAATTATGGTCAAAAGGAACGCTCCAGACAAATGTCCTGCAATATCTAAACGGCATAAACAAAAACACGTGGGGGGAGCTCATAAAAGCAGAGGATCTGAATAAAATTCTTGACGGAAACTCCGGCATACTGGGGCACCAAGGCATCAACCATGAACAAATAAGCGATTTTTCCAAATTCGCGCCACCGCCCTCCGTTCCCGGAAAAACATTCGCGGAAGAAATGGCAAACATGACGTCTCCCGCGGAAACAAGCCATATTAACGACACTCCCCTCCAAACACCCATTGAAGAAAAAATACCGGAATTTTCCGCGCAAATTCCCGAGGAAGAAAAGGATCTTTCCACTTTTCTCGAAACCGGAGGGAAAATGCCCGAGGAAATAAACCCCGCGCCGGCGCAAGAACAAATAACCGCGGCTGAAGAAATAAAATCTGACATCGTTCCAAAAAACGAAACGGAACAACCGGCGCCGGAAACAGTTACCGCCACTCACGAAGACCAGTTGAAGAAACAATTCATAATAAACCAATTCGGGGAAATGGTTGAAACATCCGACCTTGAACAAAAAGCAATGGCTATGGTGGCGAAAAATTTCGGTTTTACCGAAAAAGAATACGACGCGATCAAAAAAGTCACGGTAGGCACTCTTCTCGGTAATATTCCGAGAGAAAAAGAAGACGAGTGGCTTTTATGGAATCATTTCGCGCCAAAGGAAGTCAATTTGCCTTTTGACGAAAAAGGCGGGCACGATCCCATAGAATTCAGAAAACAAGTGAAAATGGCGCAATTCATACGGGGCAACTTAAACGACCCGAAAAACCCGGGAAACTATGTTAACCAAATGACGGTAAAAGAATTCATGGAAACATACGCTGCCGGAGAATAAATTCGTGAATCAGTCCCAAAAATGTCCCATCCGAACAAAAATATCCGTATAATTTTGCCGATAGCTTTGCTTATCGCTTTTTTTCCGTTCGCCGCCGCCAAAGCGCAAAACGAAAATTCAATCGAAACGCGCGAAACGATTATCGCAAAAATAAACCTGCTAAAAACAGAAGTGGCGCGGCTCCAGTCACTACTCAACCAAATCACACAAAACAGCCCGCTAATTGACGCCGGCGACAATCTGAAAATAATGATACAAAATAGCGCGATAAACCTGCAAAACCTTGAAAAAACGGCTTCTTTGGGCTTGATTACGCCATGGCAGCTTTCAAAAGAATGCGAGGAAAAATACAAAGAAATAATGGGACAATCTCTGATGGCGGAAGGCGGGAACAACTATGATGCCAGCTGGTCCCTCTGGGCTGCCGCCTATGATTTGAAAGTCGTATCCGGATATATCAGATTCTCCAAAACCGCGACAACAAAAGAAATGGCGCCGACAATAAAAACCGCGAACCAATTGCTCAAAAACGCGGAAAAACAGCTCGGCAAAAATATGAACATAACGACAAAAAACAGCTCGATAAAATTATTGGAAAAAGAATATTTTAAACTTCCGCCGGACATCTCTT
>CAZVBU010000021.1:0-4701 GCA_964625935.1 uncultured Candidatus Saccharibacteria bacterium | reverse complement strand
TTTCCGGAAATTCGAAATAAAAAACCGCCACTGAAAAGGCGGAATTTTTTCTATAATCTGCGAACCTCGATATCCGGTTCGGGCGGAATCCCTAAAAGGGATTCTTAGCCCCGCGAATCTCAAAATGCACATGGCATCCCGTGGATTTGCCGGTCGAGCCAACATAACCGATAACTTGCCCCTTAACCACGTGCCAGCCGGAAGAAACTATATTTGAACTATTGTGAGCATAAAGTGTTTGCGTACCGTTCGGATGGCTTAAAACAATATATTTTCCATAACCGCCGTTCCATCCGCTTGACCTGCTTATGAGAACATCCCCCGAAGCTGACGCGATAATCGGAGCCCCGCAATAATCGGCCAAATCAACTCCGTTGTAACCGTGTATCCCTTGAGTTTTCGGACCCTGGACCGGTCGTATATAATAGCCGGAATAAGAAGGCGTATTTTTATCGGAGACATAAGTTTTGGGAGAGGACCCCGGCGCGGAAACAACGGCAGTCTGCACGAGCTCGCCGTCAGGAATAATTATTTCCATACCGGTTTCAATGTCACCGGCCGAAACCAGCCCGTTGTAATTGAGAATTTCCTGCTCATCGCCCTTGAATTTTTTGGCTATCGATACCAGAGTGTCACCCTTCTTCACGGTGTAGGATACTCCTGTCACGGGCAAAATCGCCAATGTCTGGCCTTCTTTTATCAAATCCGCCCGAACGATATCGTTGGACCACATTATGGTATTAACGCTCACATTAAACATTCCCGCTATCTCACTTAAAGAATCCCCTTTTCTTACGACATAAAGGCTTATGCGTTCGGACGGACGCTGATTTTCATTTATATCCGCCAGACTGCCCAAAGGACCGACGTCGGCAAGCAAGGCGCTCTTGTTTACTATGTTTATATCTCCGCCACCACGCGGTTCAACCGGGTTCGGGTTATTAACCGCTTGAAGAACCGACACCGTCTGCAGATTGGAGGAACATTCGAAAGACCGTGTATCGGCCCATGTTTCATCCCCCTTAAACCAGTCAAAAACAGAATCAAAAACGCCGGCATTTGCATAACCGGCGAAAAAAAACATAAAAAACCCTATTGAGATGAAGGCTAAAATAGCTATATTTGTGCCCCTATTTGTCAGTTTCCTATTCCTTGATATCCGTTTTCTATCATCGTTATCCGTGGGGGCTTGTAGAGTTTCAAAAATAAGCCTTAAATCCTAAATATTTTTATCATTCGACCAGAAAAACCTTATTTTAAGCCATAATTTCCGATTTGCTCCCTTTGCACAACATACCCATTTTACCCTAGCCCAAACAAAGGTCAACCGTTTTATCCACATGAAAAATGAAGAAATATTAGAATAATTATGTCAATGAATTTTACCCTTATTTTTCAATATTTAAGCCGTAAAAACCGTCTATGGCAGGTGTGGATAAGTCAGCAATAATAAAGCCGGGTAAAAAAACGAAAAACAAAATCGCTGAACACGGAACTAAAGGCTCGGAAAAAGGAAATATTGGATTTTTGCCTTCAAATATATTACTGTGAACATAATGAACGAACTTATTTCCGTACTAAACGAACGCCAAAAGGAAGCAGTTTTGCATACCGAAGGCCCTCTTTTGGTTATTGCCGGCGCGGGGGCCGGCAAAACCAAGGTTATCACCCACAGAGCCGCTTATATAATCAAACAAGGAATAAGGCCGGATCAAATCCTGGCGGTAACTTTTACAAACAAAGCGGCCGCGGAAATGAAGCAAAGAATACAAAAACTGCTGGCGGAAGACGAAACATCGCCTAAAAATCAAGGCTGGCCGGCGGTTGGCACTTTCCATTCCATATGCGCCAGAATACTCCGGGAAAATGCCAAAAAAGCCGGAAGAACACACAATTTTTCCATACTGGACAGCGAAGACTCGCTTAAAATAATAAAAAACGCGTTAAAAAACCTAAATATCAATCAGAAGCAATTTCAGCCCTCAAAAATGCTGTCTCTTATTTCAAGACAAAAATCGGAACTTATAAAATTTGCCGATTTTAAGAACGAGGCCGGAGAAGAATTCTTCCCGAAAACACTGGCGCTCATCTGGGAGGAATACGAAAAACAAACGGAAAAACAAGACGGAATGGATTTCGACGATCTCATATCGAAAACCGTTTTTCTGTTTGAAGAACACCCGGATATCCTTGAAAAATACCAGGACAAATGGCGCTATATAATGGTTGACGAATTTCAGGACACAAATGGAAGCCAATATAAACTCGTGAAGCTTCTGGCGCAAAAATACAAAAATATTTGCGCCGTAGGCGACGAAGACCAGTCTATTTACAGCTGGCGCGGGGCAAATTTCGAAAATGTTTTCAGATTCGAAAAAGACTGGCAGGAAGTGAAAACGGTAATGCTTGAGGAAAATTACCGGTCGGTAAAAAGAATACTCTCGGCGGCGAATTCGGTCATCGCCAACAACAAAATGAGAAAACCGAAAAATCTTTTTTCGCGCCTCGACGAAGGAGAAAATATCAAAATTTATCCGGCGGAAGACGAAGGCGAAGAGGCGGAATTCGTCGCGGAAAAAACGCGCCGGCTTATCGAAGGAGGAACGAACGCGAACGACATCGCCGTGCTTTACCGCGCGAACTTCCAATCGCGCGCCCTTGAAGAAATGTTCATCGCCTACAATCTCCCTTATAGAGTCATCGGCACGAAATTTTTTGACAGAAAAGAGATAAAAGACGCGATTGCCTACATCAAAGCGGGCCTTAACCACAACGATTTTTTGAGCATCGAGCGGATAATCACCGAACCGCCGAAAGGATTCGGTAAGACGGGTTTTCTCGCGTATCTCGCGGGAAAAGCGCCAAGGGAAAAAACAGAAAAAATAGATCAATTCTTCGGGCTTCTCAGAGAAATAAAAGAATTCGCCGACAAAGAAAATGTTTCAAAAACGCTGATATTCGCCTTAAGAAAGAGCGGATATGAAACATATCTCAAAGCGCAAAAAAATGACGAAGCGCTCGCGCGGCTACAAAACCTGCAGGAGCTCGTGAACCTGGGAAAAAGATATGACACGCTCAATCCGCCGGACGGAATTTTTTCCTTTCTGCAGGATATCGCGCTTCTGTCGGACCAAGACACCGTCGATGCCTCGATGCCGGGAACGGACGCGCAGGAAGGACAAAACCGGCAAAAAAATAAAAAAGAACAACAAAAAGACGCGGTCAGGCTGATGACGGTGCACGCGGCCAAAGGGCTGGAATTTAAAAACGTGTTTATTACAGGACTTGAAGAAGGGCTCTTCCCCCTGCCTATTTCCGGTTTTTTCGGGCGAGTTGACGACGAAGAAGAGCGCAGGCTTTTTTACGTAGCCCTAACCCGCGCGAAAGAAAAAATATTTCTGAGTTTCGCGGTAAGCCGGATGTTTTTCGGCGGAAAACAGATATCCCGGCCTTCAAGGTTTCTGGACGAACTGCCACAGGAACTTTTGGAAACGGAGGACGGTTCAAAACCGCTGAATTTTATTGATTACGATAAATAATTCAAAAATCAAAATTCAAAAAGCAAAATGACAAATAAAAATTCAAAATTATTTAAAAAAACTAATTCTATTTTCTATTTACTACTTACTATTTTCTAATCTATGAGACAACGCTTGGGACAACACTTTCTTATTTCCGATAAAATAGCCGCGCGCGCCGTAAAAGCCGCCAACATTTCTCAAAAAGATACCGTTCTTGAGATTGGCCCGGGTTTGGGATTTCTCACCGGGCACCTTGTAAAAACAAAGGCGAAAATTATTGCCGTTGAAAAAGACGAAAAACTGGCCGAACGGCTGAAAATAAAATTCGCGAAAACAAAAAATCTGAAAATAATAACCGGCGATATTTTAAAAATTGAAAACCTGCCCATCTCGCAGGCGAGTTGTAAATTATTTGAAAATTATGGATTGAAAATTAAAAATTACAAGGTGGTTGCCAATATCCCGTATTACATTACCTCGCGACTGATAAAAAATTTTTTTACTGCGAAAATACGGCCTGAAATAATGATTTTGATGGTTCAAAAAGAGGTAGCCGAACGTATTTGCGCCTTACCGCCCGATATGAATTTACTCGGGCTAAGCGTCCAAATTTACGGCCGACCGGAAATAATTTCTTTCGTTTCCAAAAACAAATTTGACCCGCCGCCGCAAGTTGACTCAGCGCTCATAAAAATATCCGAAATATCAAATAAATTTTTTGAAAAAAATAAAATCAACGAAAAAAAATTTTTTGAGATGCTAAAAAAAGGATTTGGTCAAAAACGCAAAAAACTGAAAAACAACCTGAGAATGCACGCGAGAAAATTCGCTTCTCTCGGAATAAAAGAAAATGCGAGAGCGCAGGAGTTGAATCTAAACGATTGGATAAAAATCTATAAATCAATTTATGGTTAACGATTGCTGGTTATTAGCCGGCGACCGGAAATATTTTTTCAACGCTCCACAAACAAAATTCAATCGACAGCAACCGAAGAAAATCCTAAATTTCAATATTCAAATCCAAAATATAAGATGGGCGCTGATTTAAGATTTATGAAATAAGAATTAGGATTTAGTAAAAAACCGAATTCCAAAACCCAAATGACAAATCAAATTAAAAATCCGAAGGTCAAAATATTTTTGACATTTTTCATTTGAAATTGACTGGAAATTTGAATTT
>CAZVBU010000020.1:0-10315 GCA_964625935.1 uncultured Candidatus Saccharibacteria bacterium | reverse complement strand
AAACTTTTTAACTTTTTAACCCGGAAACCAACTTGGAAACCGAGTTTCCAAGTTTTGGTGAAATAAAAAAACCGCGTTGCGTGCTGTTTCGCGCGATGCGGTTTTTTTTGTTTTTTATGATTTTTATATAATTTTAAATATAGTTACTCAAATTAGACTTGTGTTAAAATTACATTGAGCTGTAAGGAATATTAATTATATTTAATGTTCCCAAAAGAATATAAATCACCGGAAACAATAACGTTATCCAACAAAAAAATCGATAAATATAAATAATATTTTTGTTTTGGTTATTTTGTATAATTATTTTATTTTTTAGAAATATTAATATCAAGCCGAATATGGAAATCAAAACAGTTGCCCCCGCTACATCGAGAGTTTTGCCTGAAAAACTTCCGACAAGAATCGCGTAAATGTAAAATACGATTATCCCTATTGCGATAGTTTTTTCAATCATGTTTTTATTATTTTTTTAATTTTTCTGTGCCCGGGGGGAGGGTCGAACTCCCATGGAATTGCTTCCACACGATTTTGAGTCGTGCGCGTCTGCCGGTTCCGCCACCCGGGCATAATATTATAAATTTTTTAAAAATTCTTTTCCGCAGCCTGATTTTAGATACTTTTCTCTTTTTCTTGCTCCGGTTCTGTCATTGTGTTTTTCTATCAACAAAACCTTGAAAGGTTTATATGGCTTCGTTGTTTTGTTATATCCTGAATTATGTTGTTTTATTCTTATTTCTGGATTGTTTGAAATACCTGCATAGATATAATTTCTTATCAAGCTTTTTATCGCGTAAGTATAATACATTTGTTTCTTTTTTACACGATTTTGAGCCTGCCTACCGGCAGGTAGGTCGTGCGCGTCTGCCGGTTCCCTGCCTACCGGCAGGCAGGCGCCACCCGGGCATGGGTGGTATTAAAATATTTTAAAAAATTCTGTCGTCAAACATTACCCAAACTAAGGCAGACAATTCTGCCGGCTTGTCCCGTAGTTAAAGCGAAGCTTTATACTGCGGGGTTCCTTGCCTACTCTATCTGCCTACCGGCAGGCAGGCGCCACCCGGGCATGGTATTATAAATTTTTTCGTATCTGTTTTTAATGTTTTATCTACTTTTTTAATTATATTTATTTGCATTAGATAGTCAATTTTTATATAATTTTACTCATGAGTAGCAATGATTTACCGAGAATAAGAAAAGAGAGCGGTGTTTTCTGGATTGAGGTGGATAAGATAAAACCCAATCCTATGCAGCCGCGCCGTGAATTTGAGCCCAACGCTTTAAGGGACTTGTCCGAATCCATACGGCAGTATGGAGTTTTGCAGCCACTTGTTGTGGTGAGAAGAGAAAGCGAAAACGAATCCGGGATTGTCGTTGAATATGAACTTATCGCCGGCGAAAGAAGGCTCAGGGCTTCAAAGCTCGCGGGCGTGGCGCAGGTGCCGGTTATTATACGCGAGGAGCCGTCCGAACAGATAAAGCTGGAATTAGCGCTTATAGAAAACATACAACGTGAGGATTTAAACCCGCTGGAGCGCGCAGAGGCTTTCAGGCAACTGGTTGAAGATTTTAAGATGCGCCATCACGAAGTCGGACAAAAGGTTGGAAAAAGCAGGGAGTTTGTTTCCAATTCTTTGCGCCTGCTTTCTTTACCCGACGAGATAAAAGAAGGATTAAGACAAGGACTAATAAACGAAGGTCATACGAGGCCTCTTTTGAGCCTTACAAGACACGGATTGGACCAACTTTCTTTGTATAAGGAAATAATATACAGAAAGATGACGGTTAGGGAGGCCGAAAAGCTTTCAAGGAACATTGTTCAGCAGAAAATATCGAAAAGCCGGCCTTCGCGCGAGAACACGAGCGAGGGCGTCCAGATGGTTGAAAAACAGATAGCAGATTTTTTGGGTACTCGTGTTTTTGTGGAACAGAGGGGTCAGGCAAAAAGGGTTTCGATAGACTTTTTTTCCGATGAGGAACTCAACAGTTTTATGGCAAAACTTATGGTAGCCGGAGTCTCCTTGCCGTCGTCGGATAACCGGCAGGAAGAGGTGGTTGGCGTGCCGGAAGCGGAAAACGTATTTTCCGAACAGCCGTATGGAGAGGTTGGCGGTGATATCCGCGCCGGAGAAGACTTTTTGGTTCCGGAAACGCCTTTGGAAGAAGATTTGCTCTCCGAATCCGAAGAGAAATTTCCTTCGGAAGAAAAACCTTTGGAAGAAAACGAAGAAGCGGTCGCGCCGGAAACGCAGAATGAAGAGCGTGGAGAATACCGGGTGGGCGACGATTTTTTGCAGGAGAAAGGCCGGCTTATTAACGTGATCGAAAAGATTGAAATGGAAGACGATTTCGGTTTAACCGAAGACGCTCTTTACGGACGCGCCGGAAATTTGCCCGCCGCCAGTGAGAGCGATGTCGATGATCTGAGGAGAAATTTTACCGTTTAAAAAGTTTAAAAAACGGGAGATACTCAAATATTTTTAGTGGTTTCAAGACGGACTTCTTCAACTCCGTCTATTTGTTTTATCGCGGTTATTATCTTTTGCGCTTGTTCTTTGTTTTTTGCCTGGAAAATCGCGGAAATAGTTGAATTGCGCTTGTCCAATTTCCGGGAGACCATTTTTTCTATATTGATTTTCGATGAAGTAAAAATATTTGTTACGTCGCGTATCATTCCTATCCTGTCGATGTTAATAATGGCAATCTTGCATTTTATCCCGCTGGATTTTATTTCCGGCAGCAATTTAAACACACCCTCTTTTTTCAGAGCATTTTTTATGTGGTGCTTTGCGACGGCGGTTTTAGCGATGTCCAGCCATTTTGCGCTCGGTTTTTTGTTTTTTTGAGTTATTATTTCAACCATGTCGCCCGAAATCAGCTCGTGGGAAAGCGGGACTATTCTGTTGTTTATTTTTGCCGACACCATGGAATTTCCGATATCGGAATGTATATGATAGGCAAAATCTATCGGCGTTGCTCCTTCGGGCAGGTCTATCACGTCTCCTTTGGGTGTAAGCACAAAAACCCTGTCCTGAAAAAAATCTATCTTAAGCGACTGCAAGAATTGTTTGCTGTCAGTTTCTTTTTTGAAGCTTTTTTGCCAGTCGCTGAGCTGTTTTACCCAGTAGAATTTTTGGTTCGGCATATTTTTCGTGTGTGTTGGTTTCCCGGCGATTTCCCATGCCCAATGCGCGGCTATCCCATATTCGGCTTCTTCGTGCATCTCCGGGGTTCTTATTTGGAATTCCACTATTTTTTCTTCCGGCCCGAACACCGTCGTGTGCAAGCTTTTGTAGCCCTGTTGTTTCGGAAGAGCTATATAGTCTTTTATTCTTCCGGGTAGCGGTTTCCAGTGTTTGTGTATTATTCCCATTACCGCGTAGCATTCTTCGACTGTTTTTACGATTATTCTCACGGCCATGAGATCATATATGAGATACCAGTCCATTCCGTACCTCAGGAGTTTTTTCCAGAGACTATAGTAATGTTTTGCCCGAAAGTGAAGAGATATTATATTTAATTTTTCCTGCCTCAGTTTTTCTTCGAAAATCGGCGTTATTTTTTTCAAATAATTTTCTCGCTCCGTTATTTTCTCTCTTGTTTCTTTAAGTATCCAATCGTATTCTTTCGGGTAAGCGTGTTTGAACGCCGTGTCTTCCAACCTCGCTTTTATTTCGCCCATTCCCAGCCTGTCCGCGATGGGGGCGTATATTTCCAGAGTTTCGAGCGCTATTCTTTCTCTTTTTGTTTCCGGAAAAACCTCGAGAGTCTCGAGATTATTCATCCGATCGAGAAGTTTTATTATGATAACGCGCACGTCTTGCGCTATAGCCATGAACATTTTACGCATTGATTCCGCGCTTCTTTCCGCGCCTTTGTATTGGATTTTGTCCACTTTTGTCAGTCCTTGCACGAGTCTCGAAACATCGTTTCCGAAATTTTTTTTGATGTCTTTTATCGTGGCGTCGCTTTCTTCAACGGTATCATGGAGCAGTGCCGCGGCTACGGATTCTTTGTCTGTTTTAAGTTCCGCCGCCATAAGAGAAACTTCAACGGGATGGGTTATGTAATCTTTTCCGTTTATTCTTTTCTGCCCTTCGTGTTTTTCTTTCGCGAAGGCAAAAGCCTTCTTCAGGAATTCCAGATCTTTTTGTCCGTAAAAGGGGGGTAGTTTTGATTTGTATTCGTTAAAATCCATACTTATTTTTTAGCATAAATTCGCTCAATTGACAAAAGTTCCGATTTTTGGGATATTTTCATAAGAGTATTTCATTCCGAAACTATATTTTTAAAGGAGGAAACCTGTAATGAATGTTGCCGGAAAATGTTTTTTTGAAATAGATAAAGACAGGATAGACGCGATCGCAAGTTATATCAAACAGCATGATTTTAAAATGGCGGAATCTTTCGATGGTTTTTTGCCGCCGGGTTTTTCCGACACGAAAATACCCGCGTATCTGAAAATAAATTATTTTTTTCTGCATTCCGTTCTTAATTTCGGATTTTGGATAGGAGACGGCAGGGGGTATAAGGAACCTCTTATTTTTAAGACATCCGACGGAAAGGATTTTAAAGGCAGTTCTCTTTGGACGGCAATTATCGACAGGAATTTCAGGGAATGTCCGGATCGTTTTTCGGTACATTCTTTAGAGCAACTCTCTTATCATGATTTTTGCCGGCATTTCGGAGAATTCGAATTTCGACCGGTCAATTTTCCGCAGATGGATGAGCGCTATCGGATTTTAAACGCGATGGCTCTCTGGTTTCCGACCAATGATTTGAACCCATGGAAGATTGTGGAAAAAATTAATTTCGAGAGAGGCATGGATATTTTTTCCCGCCTGGTTTACGAATATTTATTGTTGATTCCCGGGTTTGGCGAAGATCCACTGCTCAAAAAAGCATGGCTTCTTGCCATGGCTTTGGTTTTGGGGGGATTTTTTGGGGAAAATAAATATCCCGCGGGTGACTGGCCTCCCATAGTCGATTATCATTTGATGAGGCTTGCCTTAAGGCAAGGAATGGTTGTGCCGGCGCATTACTGCGGGAAGGAAATTACCGATATTCTTGTGTCGCGCGCGTGGTGTGGCGAGCTTATTTATAACACGATACGCGAACGGGTCTGGCTGGCTTTTACTCTGCTTATAGATCGAGTGGAAGACGCCGGTTGGCATATGTTCAATATCGATTCTCTTTATTGGCAGGGAAGGCGGTATTGTCCGGAAATGTCCGTACCCGATTGCAAAAATTGTTTTTTTAATCCCGTTTGCGCCCAAAAAACCGAAATGTTCCAGCCGGTTTTCAGAACAACTTTCTGTTGATCTTTTTGAAACAAAAAATGAAACAAAAAGCCCCGTTATCCGGGGCTTTTTTCGTTTCTTTCTTTTTCTTTATACTTGCATTCTTTGTTCGAGCATTTTATCATGTTTTTCAGTTCTACGAGTGGGGCGTTGCATTCAGGACACAGCGTGCCCGTGGGTTTTTGCCATGTGGCGAATTTGCATTTTGGCCAGGAAGAACAGCCATAGAACAGCTTTTTTTTCTTCGTATGTTTTTCTATCACGTCCCCGGTTTTACAGAGAGGACATTTGATGTTTATGGTTACCGGCGGGAGTTTTTTTGTGTTTTTGCATTCAGGGAAACCTGAGCATGCTACGAATTTTCCGAACCTGCCGTGTTTTATAATCATCGGTTTTCCGCATTTTTCGCATGTTTCGTCGGTTTTTTGCGACATGTCTATTTTTTTCACGGTTTTGTATTTTTCTTCAAGGTTTTTTTCGAATGGCTTATAAAAATCGTCTATTATCGGCGCTATTTGTTTTTTTCCGGCCGCGATGTCGTCGAGATTGTCTTCCATTTTGGCGGTGAATTCTATATCTACTATTTCAGGAAAATTTTGCGTTATTATTTCATTTACTTTTTCTCCCACCTCGGTGGGCGCGAAACGCTTTTTGTCGTCTTTTTCCGTGTAATTTCTGTTTTCCAGAGTCGATAATATCTGGGCGTACGTTGACGGTCTTCCTATGCCGAATTTTTCCAGAGTTTTTACAAGGGATGCGTCGGTGAATCTTGGCGGAGGTTGCGTTTCGTGTTTTTCGTTCTTGATTTCCATTTTTTCAAGTTCTTCGTTCTGCGAAAGCTCCGGAATTATTTTTTCTTCGATTGCCGCCGGATAAACTTTAAGAAATCCGTCGAATTTCATTATCGAGCCTCGGGCTTCAAGCAGATATTTATTTTCTCCGGGCTCCGCGTCGACAGAAGCTACCGTGTCGTCAAAAAGCGCGTTTGCCATTTGTGTCGCGACAAAGCGGCGCCAGACAAGCTTATAAAGCTTGTGTTGGTCAAGAGTAAGGTCGCTTTTTATTTTGTCGGGCGCGAGATTTACGTCGGTCGGCCTTATGGCTTCGTGCGCCTCCTGCGCGCCCTTGCTTTTTGTTTTGAATCGGCGCGGCTGGGGTATGGAATATTTTTCTCCGAATTCTTTTTTTACGTATTCCGCCGCGGATTTTATCGCGGTTTCGGAAATATTAAGGGAATCCGTTCTCATATAAGTGATGAGTCCGGTCGCGCCCCCCTCGGATGACAGCTCTATGCCTTCATAAAGCTGTTGGGCTATGAGCATTGTTTTTTTTGCCGAAAATTTGTATTGCTGCCATGCCGCCTGTTGTAGCGTGCTGGTCGTAAAGGGCGGGCGCGGTTTTATTTCTTTTATCTTTTTTTCCAATTCTTTTACGCGGAATTTGGATTTTTCCAGTTCATTTGTGAATTTTCCCGCTGTTTTTTGGTCGCTAATCCCGGGTTTTTCCACCGGTTCGCCGTTTATTTTTACGAGATTCGCTTCGAATTGCTCCTTGTCGCCGCCATTTTTCTTTTTTAATATCGCGGAAATCGTCCAATAGTTTTCCGATTTGAAGGCGCGGATCTCTTTTTCTCTGTCGACTACGAGTTTTAGCGCCGCGGATTGGACCCTTCCGGCCGAAAGTCCCCGCATTATTTTTTTCCAAAGAAATGGTGAGAGTTTGTATCCGACGAGTCTGTCGAGTATTCTGCGCGCCTGTTGGGCGTTTACAAGGTTGCTGTCGATTTTTCGCGGGTTTTTGACGGCTTCTTCTATGGCACCTTTCGTTATTTCGTGAAATACAATGCGTTCTATTTTCGCGTCGCTGTTTTTTTCTTTAAAAACGTAAGCGAGATGATGAGCTATTGCTTCGCCCTCGCGGTCTTCGTCAGTCGCGAGGATTATTTTGTCGGCGTTTTTTGCCAATTTTTTCAGTTCGGAAAGATGTTTTTGCGCTTTTTTGGGTGTAACATAGCGAGGTTCATAGCCGTTTTCGATATCTATTCCCATCTCGCTTTTGGGCAAGTCGCGTATGTGTCCGTAGCTGGATTTTATATCAAAAGATTTTCCCAGAAAACGGGAAATGGTTTTGGCTTTTGTTGGCGATTCGACTATAACCAGATTCATAATATTTCGCATTGTTTTTCTTTTTGCTATCCGATAAAAAATATTCTACTACATAAAGGTGTTCGTGCCAATCAATAATAAAGAATTCCGTCTATTTCTTTTATTATACCTTTGATTTCCAATGATGTAAGAAGCGGATTTATTTCTCCGGGCTTCATTCCGCTTGTCCTTATGAGTTTGTCTTTCTGAGTCGGTTCCTTGATGAAAGACAGCATTTTCATTTCGTTTGCCGTGATGTTTTCGGCGCTTTTTGTTTTTTTGTTTTCCATTCCGTAGTGGATAAGTATGTCCTCCGCAGATGTTACCGGCACCGCGCCCATTTTCAGGAGATTGTGGCATCCTTTTGAATTTGGCGAAAATATTGTTCCGGGGACCGCGAATACGTCTCTGCTGTATTCGATGGCAAGGAAAGCCGTTATGATGGCGCCGCTTTTTTGAGGAGCTTCAATGACCACGGTGCCGCTTGAAAGGCCGGCGACAATTCTGTTTCTTTGAGGAAAGGTATATTTGGCGGCTTCCTGGTTTACGGGGTATTCGGATATTACACAGCCGCCGTGTTCGATTATTTTGTCCGCGAGACTTATATTCGCTTTCGGGTATATTGTATTTCTGGAAATTCCGGAACCCAATACCGCGATAGTGGGTATGCCGCTTGAAACGGAATGTCTGTGCGCCGCGGCGTCTATCCCCAAAGCTAGTCCGCTCACTACGCATACGGGATGGTTTTTCAGTCCTGATATGATTTCTTCGGCGGCCTTTTCGCCGTAGGACGTGCACTTTCTTGTTCCGACGAAAGCTATAAATATATTTTCCTCTGACGGCATTCTTCCTTTTATATATAGTATTTCGGGAGCGTCCGGAATTTGGCGGAGTTTTTCGGGCATTTCTTCGAAAAGCAGTATTTCCGCGTTTTCTTTTTTTACCGCGTCAAATTCTTTTTCAGGGCTTATGTTATTTCTGAAATCCGAGTTTCCTTCAATCTCCGCGGCGCTTAAGAATTCGCTTTTCGGGGCTGTCCATGCTTTTTGAAAAGAACCAAAATATTCGCGCGCCAGGCGCATTTTCTTCGGTCCCATTTTCCGGGTGGCGCTCAGGGCGTTTGCGTATATTTTTTCTTCCGTTTTCGCAGCAAATGCCATGCGGTATATAATATAGCGGGTTTTTGGAATTGTCAAAAAATATTTTTTCACAGTCATTTTTTTGGCAATTTTTTTATTTTTTGTTATTATATTTGTATGTTAGATATTAAATTCATCAGAGAACATAAAGATCTCGTAAAAGAAGCCGCGAGGAAAAAAAGAATTCAGATAAATCTTGACCGAATTTTGTCTTTGGACGAGGAAAGGAGGAAGCTTATTCAGGAAAGTGAGGGGCTTAAAGCCGAACAAAACACTGAGAGCGGCCGCGTTGTGAGCATTACCGACGAGACCGAGAAAAAAACTCTCATAAGCCGGCTCAAAATAATAAAAGATCAGATAAGCGCCAGTCAGAAAAATTTACAGAAAATTGAAGACGAGCTTAAGGTGTTGGCGCTCCAAGTGCCTAACATTCCCGATCCTTCGGTTCCGGAGGGAGAATCCGACGCCGATAACAAAGAAATAAGAAAGTGGGGAGAATTGCCACAATTTGATTTTGCCCCGAAAAATCATATAGATCTTATGAAAGATTTGGATTTGGTTGATTTGGAACGCGGATCGAAGACAGCCGGATTCAGGGGGTATTTTCTGAAGAACGAAGCTGCCAATCTTTGTTTTGCGATATGGCATTTTGTCGTTTCCGAGCTTACGAAGGCCGGATTCGTTCCGGTAATCGCGCCTTCTCTTGTGAAAGAGGACGGTTTTGTCGGTACAGGGTGGCTTCCTCAAGGAAAAGACGAAATTTATTCCGTTAACGAAGAGATGTATTTGAGCGGTACTGCCGAAGTTCCTATGATGAACTATTATTCGGGCGAGATACTGAATGAAGACGAACTGCCGAAAAAATTTGTCGCTTTCTCTCCGTGTTTCAGGAGCGAAGCGGGCAGTTACGGCAAAGACACTAAGGGAATTTATCGCCTCCATGAGTTCATGAAAGTTGAACAGGTTGTTTTGTGCAAGGCTGACCACCAGGAATCAGTGAAGTGGCACGAGGAAATAACATCCAATTCCGAGCGTATTATGCGCGCTTTGGGTATTCCATACCGCGTTGTTTTGAATTGCGGGGCTGATTTGGGGCTTGGGCAAGTCAAAAAATACGATATTGAAGGGTGGGTGCCTTCGGAAAACAGATACCGCGAAACTCACTCCGCTTCTTATTTTCACGATTTTCAAACCCGGCGCCTTAATATCAGGTACAGAGGAAATGACGGCAAGATTTATTTTGCTCACTCGCTGAACAATACCGCCGTGGCGACTCCGAGAATTTTAATTTCGCTTCTTGAAAACCGGCAACAGAAAAACGGTGATGTCGCCGTGCCGGAAGTCCTGCGTCAATACATGGCCAAAGACGTAATTTCAAGAAGGGAAAATGGTCTATAAAAGCGCTTTAGGCGAAATAAAAAGAAAGAAAAAGAAAAGGTATTTGAAAAAAATCGCCTTTTGTTTTTTTGTTTTTTTTCTGTTTTTAGCGGGAGTTTTGTCTTTTCTTTTTATCAGAGATGAGTTTGTCATAAAAAAAATTCTCGTCGAGGGAGTCAAAACCGTTTCGGCGGACGATATCAGGAAAGAATTCGATATTTTATCGAAAGACAATATTTTCGGTTTTATACCGAAAGACAGGGTTTTTACTTTTTCCGAAACAGCCGCCGAAGCCTGGTTGCGACGAGTCGTCCGTCGACGACTCCGCTGTCGACGAAAGAGACGGCGACGCGTC
>CAZVBU010000019.1:0-10452 GCA_964625935.1 uncultured Candidatus Saccharibacteria bacterium | reverse complement strand
AGTTTATAAGGTTGGTTTATGAATATTTTTTCCGCTTCTTCGTATTCAATATTTTCCTGTTTGAATTCCAGTTTTTCTTTTATAAGCTCGTTCATTCTTTTTTCAAGCGCGGAAAGATTTTCTTCGGAAATTTTTTTTGACAAGTCGAAATTGTAATAAAATCCGTTTTCTATCGCCGGCCCTATGCCGAGTTTTGCCCCGGGATCGAATTCCAAAACCGCCATCGCCAGAATATGGGAGAGGGAGTGTCTAATTTTATTGATATTATTCTCAGGGTTATTTTTTGGCGGGTTTGTCATTTTTATATGATTTTTATATTAATTTCGAATGTCAAATTTCCAATTTCCAATTTTCAAAAAATTTTTATGTTTTAATTTTTAATTTTGGATTTGATTTGCAATTTGTTATTTGTAATTTGAAATTATTTTGTTACATCGTCTTTATCTCGTCTGCTATAACGCTTGTCTCTCCGTTCCTTACGCTGACTTTGCCTTTGATTATAACACAGGCGTCGGTTTCTATAAACTGGCCGTAATTTCCCAATATTCTCGGGAAAACGATCATTTCTATCGTGTCCTTCATGTCCATGATTTTTACGAAAGCCATGGGTTCGTTATTTTTTGTCATTATTTTTCTTATTTCTGTTATCATGGCTATTGTAATTACGGGTGAGCCGTTGCGCAACGCTTTAATTTTGACAATATCAAGTTTTGATCGGGCGAGTTTGCTTTTGTGTTTGTCTATCGGATGCCCGGAAATATAAAGCCCGAGAAGTTCTTTTTCCCATTTGAGTTTTTCGTCTTCATTCATGGGTTCCGCTTTTCCCAGCTTTATGCCGGGCGTTTCCACCACCTCGTCTCCGAAGCTGAAAAGAGACGATTGGCAGGAATTTTTTCCGTTTTTGCTTTCTTTGTGATAGCTCAACAAGAGGTCCATGTTTGAGAGTATGGTATTTCTTTCTCCCAGCGCGTCCATCGCGCCCGCGCGCGCTAAGGATTCAAGCGATTTTTTGTTGAGGTCGCGCGAATGTATTCTGTCCAAAAGATCGTCTATGGATTTGTATTTTCCGTTTTGTTTTCGTTCCGAAATAAGCATCTCCGTTATGTTGTCTCCCACGTTTTTTATGGCGGATAATCCGAAGCGTATCGCCATTTTTTCGGTTCCTTCCACAACGGTAAAATCGGCGAAGCTTTCATTGATATCCGGGAGGAGCACTTCAATGCCCATTCTTTTGCATTCGGTTATGGCTTCGGCAATCTTGTCGAGATCATCCGACTCCGCGCTTAAAACCGCGGCCATATATTCGGCGGGGTAATGCGCTTTAAGATACGCCGTTTGGTAGGCGACCATGGCATAGCTCGCGGCGTGCGCTTTATTGAATCCGTAGCCCTTAAAAGGATCGAACAGTTTCCATAAGGCCTCGGCTTTTTGTTTCGAGAGCTTTCCGTGTTTTTGGCATCCTTCAATGAAAACCTTTTCCTGCTGCGCCATTACTTCCGGTATTTTTTTTCCTATCGCTTTTCTGAAAGTATCAACAGTATCCCAGTTATATCCGGCGAGCTCGATGGCTATCATTAAAACATCATCCTGATACGTGACGACACCGTATGTTTTCGAGAGTATTTTTTCCAGGCGCGGGTCGGGATAGGTTATTTTTTCCCGTCCGTGTTTTCTCGAGATATACGTGGGTATATTATCCATGGGCCCCGGCCTGAATAGCGCTATCATGGCCATGATATCGAAAATCGTCGTCGGTTTGAGCTCTTTGAGGTATTTTGTCATTCCGTTTCCGCCGAGCTGGAACAGTCCCATGGTTTCGCCGCGCGCCAAAAGCTCGTATGTTTTTTTGTCTTCAAGAGGCAGGTTGTCCAGGTCTATTTTTGTTTTGTATATTGCCTGGATAAGGTCAACCGCGCGGTTGAGGATAGACAGGTTTCTTATACCGAGAAAATCCATCTTAAGAAGTCCCACGTCTTCGACCGCGTGCATTTCGTATTGCGTGATTATTTTTTCTCCGTTTGGTTCCCGCTGGAGAGGGACATATTCGGTTAAGGGTTCGGGGCTTATGACCACACCCGCCGCGTGGACCGACACATGGCGCGCCGAACCTTCTAATTTTTGGGCGAGATCGAGTATTTCTCTTGTTTTCTCCTCGTTTTTGTAGGCCGCGGCAAGCTCCGGCGTTAATTCCATTGCTTTTTTTATGGTCATGGGAAATCCTTGCGATCCCATTGGTATCATTTTCGCTATTCTGTCGCCTATCGCGTATTCGTGGTTCATGACGCGCGTTATGTCGCGCGCCGCGGCCCTCGCCATCATTGTTCCGAAAGTGCCTATCTGGGCGACTTTTTCACTGCCGTATTTTTGCTTCGCGTATTCTATAATTTCGTCGCGCCTGACATCGGCGAAATCCATATCTATATCGGGCGGGGAAGGCCGGTAGGGGTTCAGGAATCTTTCGAAAGGCAGTTCGTATTTTATAGGGTCTATATTTGAAATTTTTAAGAGGTGCGAAACGAAAGAGCCGGCCGCCGAACCTCTTGTGTTCGTGATTATTCCCTTGCTTTTGGCGTGGCTTATGAAGTCGGCGACAATAAGAAAATACGGGGCGTATCCTTTTTTGTTGATGACATCAAGTTCGTATTCGAGGCGTTTTAAGGCGGATTCGTTTCCGGCGTATTCGCTTTTTTCGGCGAGCCGGTTGCGCACTTCCGTATTAAGGTATTCTTCGGGCGTTTGTCCGGTGGGAATTTCGAATTTCGGGAATACCCATTTACCGAGCTTGAGTTCAAGGTTGCATTTATCGGCGATTTCAAGGGTATTTTTGACGGCCTCGGGTGTTTCTTTGAGGAGGCGCGTCATTTCCTCGGGCGATCTGAAAGAATAATCTTCTCCCGTCATCGAGAGTCTGTTTGTGTCGTTTAGTATCGTATTTGTTTGTATCGCTACCAGCGCGTCTTGCGCCAAAGAGTCATCTTTATTCAAGTAGTGAATATCCTGCGTTCCCACGAGAGGGATGCCGGTTTTTTTGGAAAGTTCAACAAGAAGTTTCATCGCCAATTCATGGTTTGGGACATTGGGATGATGCATTATTTCAATATAGAAATTTCCTTTGCCGAATATCTCTTCGTACATGAGAGCGGATTTTTCCGCCGCTTCTTTTTTGTCGCTTAAAAGAAGGCGGGGAAGTTCTCCGGCCATGCAGGCGGACATGCCGATGATACCCTTGGAATATTTTGACAGAGTTTCTTTGTCTATTCTCGGTTTGTAATAGAATCCTTCAAGATAGGAAATGCTGACGAGCTTAAGAAGATTTTTGTATCCTTCCTCGTTTTTGGCGAGAAGGACAAGATGGTACGCTTTGCTGTCTATTCCGGCTTCTTTTTGGCGAAGCGAGCGTGGCGCCATGTATGTTTCCACGCCAACTATCGGTTTGATGCCGGCGTTTTTCGCTTTTTTATAGAATTCCACGGCGCCGTAAAGTCCGCCGTGGTCGGTCAGCGCGAGAGCCGGCATATTGTATTCTTTCGCTTTGCCGACAAGCTGGTCTATTTTGGCAAGGCCATCAAGAAGGGAATAGTGGCTGTGAGTATGAAGATGAACGAAAGACATAAATATAATGCAGGATTAAAACTGGTTTAAAAATTTGGCGTTAGACGTATTAATCGTAAATTTACAGTGACTCAAAGATGAATAATGAAGTATGAATAAGGAATTAAGATTTAAATAAGAAGGAGATTATTTATTTTCGGTTTCGTAATTCTTGATTCTTTATTCGTAATTCGTTTTTTTATAATTATTATCCTCGCGGTTTTGCGCGCGAGGAATAATAAAAAAATTATTAACGATATTTTTATTCTACATTAATATTTGCCCGTACTCAATTGTTGATAGGAATAAGAGCTTTACTTTTTTATTTTTTATTCGGCGTCAGAAGCGACCCGGTTTTTTATTTGACTATTTTTAATTTTCATGATTAAATTATATAAAATTAGATACTTTGAAAACAGGAGCGGCAAACCATGGAAACGTCGAAAATCAGTAATGGTAAAACAGTCAGGACGTATTATTTGGGCTTGTTTCTTTTTGTCGTTTCGGAAATTGTTTCATGGCCGTGTTTTTTTCTTTGGCTTCGTGGCGACGGGAAGGACCAATCTCTGTTTTTTTTGTGGAATTACGCTTTAGGCGTTGCTGATTTTTCTTTTTGGGTTATTGTGTTTGGAATTGTGCTCAATAAAATATTATCTTTTATGAGAAAAGGAGACGGATAATGTTTGTTTTGTACAATAAGCTCAGGGCGTTCTGTTTTAACGGTGCCGTCGCGTTATTTTTGGCGGCCGGTTGTTTCGGCGGTCTCTATTTTTATTTTTGGGACGGTAATTTTTTGGTTTTGCGTTTTATTTGTCTTTTGCTTTCGTTTTTCCTGGCTTCAGCCGCCGGATATTTCAATTACAAATTGAGAAAAAATGGTTTAAATTCTTATACGGAAAACACGGAGGTTACGGAGGTTATAGATGGCCGATAAAATTATATCCGCGCTTGATGGCCGGTCTCGTTTGTTTTACAAAATAATTTTGGCTTGCGTTGTTTGTATGATTTTTGCGGAAATGATTACGCAAAATCCCTTCGCGCCCAAGGCGGTTTGGCTGGTTTATCTGGGGATTGCTTTTGGCGCCGTTATCGGACATTTTGTTGGAACGCGCGAATCGGTTTTCTGGAAGATTCAAAAAGAGTTGAAAGAAATGAAAAAAAGCCCGCATGTTTCGGATGAGGAAATCGTGATGGAAGCGGTAAAAGTTTTGCACGCCCTTACAAAAAGGGCGCCCAAAGTTTAGGCGAGGAGAAAACAAATGGTTACTTTCTGGCACCTGTGGAATCTGGCGGTTGCCTGCTGGTGTTTTTACGTGTTTAGTGGGCTGGAAAAACTTTATGAAAAATACGGTTTTGTTATTATTTTGGTTTTCGCGGCGGTGACTGTTTGCTATTTTCTTGGATTTAAAATGCTGTTTTCTCTTTTTGGAAAAAAACAGCGTTTTTTGACTCTGAGCGAAGAAATCAGCGCGGTTTTGGTTTTGGTCGTTGCGGGCATGTGTGTTTTGTCGTTTTTTCTTGCGATTTTTTAAATTCTCAAGAAGGGAATGGGGAATGCCAGAATATCGGATAGAATATCGGATAAAAGTGACGACATCGGAAAACGGCAAGTCGGGGCGGATTTTTTATCTGGACAATGAAGGAGAAGAAATGGTGGTTTTTCGGGCAAAAGCCCCGACTCTCAAGGCGCTTTCAAGAGAACTTCGCAAGTCCGGGTTTGTTCCGACGAATGTCGCGATAAAGAAAAAGGGAGTGACCATTTTCCAGGTTTAAATAACTTGGTTTCGTGATGGCCAAGTGTGTCAATGTTAAAAACGGCGTTTAAAAACGCCGTTTTTTATCGCATAGGCATATAATTAACTTCTGCCGAGTCCCGTTTTTTTGGGGGTATTTACAAGGAATTCTGGCCCGTGCGCACGAAGGGATTTTATTTGCTTTTTTTGTTTAAATATGTTATAATACAAAATAGAAGGATTGACAACTGAATATCCGGTATGGAAATAGAAATTTTGGCGAAATGGTAAAAACAAGAGCGCGAAGATTTTTGAGACGAAACGATAAGGTTATTTCTAAACTCAAAACTTTCATGAAGGAGGATTGTGATGTCTGAAAAAACTTTGAGGCAGGTCATGAAGGAAGGTTTTGGAAATTTTTGGGAACATATTACCAGCCTGCGCTGGTGGCTGGAGCGGGTTTTTTTGCATATGGCCGTTGTGTCTTTTATGCTTTCGTTCGCGCTTTATGTTTGGACGGCGCGCGGAAGTTCCACGGGGCCGTATGACGTTTTTAGCGGATCGGTTATGGAAGCCAGTAATTTTTCCGCCATATTTGGAGTTATTTCTTTGTGCTTGCATTTTTTTGTCCGATATCTCTTGAGTTTGCCGAGACGGGAGTTCGGGCAGCTGTTTTTCTGGGCAGGCGTTGTTTTGTTGGTTTTGGTTGTCCCGGTTGAGTTGTTCGCGCTTTTTTCCGGAGCAGTTACGGTTTCCGGTGTGGGGCTGTTCTTTTTTAATTGGGCGATGGTTGCCGGTATTTTTATTGCCGGCTTCGGCCTTTACTTTGTACTGACTCGCTCCCGCGGCGGATTGATTGAATGAGGCGAGATAACCATCACCTGTATTTCACTTGGAAACCCCGTTTCCAAGCCGTTGTTCTTTTTTAAAAGGGACGCTTTCGGGCGTCCCTTTTGTGTTTTTACTTTAATCCGGAAATGGGTTTTTAATTCAAAGCATTATGGTTGTTATTTTGTTTATTAAATTTAAGGTATTTTTTAAAACTAAAAACTAATAACCATAAACTATAAACTATTTTCTTATTCACATCTCTTTATGTAAATTAAACGCGCAAGTATTATAATCTAAGTATTAATTATTTTTTATTATGAACAGACAAATTTGCACAAATCGTTGGTTTATCTGGGCTATTGTTTTCATTCTTGTTGTCGGTGTAGGTCTTTGGGCTTATATTGAATACAGTATCGCCTTGGACGCGAGTTCGCACGATAACGATATTTATGTCATTACGATAACCTTGGCGAAAAAACGCGCCAGTTTATCCGTTGAGAATGTTGATAATCCCGCTTCTTGTCCGATGCTTTCTCAGCCGGCTCCGGGGTGGTGCGATGGCGGAACTGTTGTTTCCGGCGAAAAAGACACGAACGGGTGCCCGACTCCGCCAAAGTGTGTGAGGGAATAAAAAGTTTGAAACAAATCGCGAAACCGCGAATCATGGATTGCGAACCATGAATTGTGGTTTTTGTTTTGGGCAGATCGGTATAATTTTCGGTTTTATCGGTTTACGAGAAATCTCCGGCGCGTGACGCGCGGAGTTTTTTCTTTTCCGGGAGGTTTTTTGGGGTTATAATTTATCCATATGATGAAAATAAACAGAAACAATAAAATTATTGAAAAATTATTCACTCAAATTTACGGCGATAGAAGTTTTATTTGGGCTATTTCCGTGATTGTTATTTTGGGGGTCGGGCTGTTGGGGTATCTGGAATATGGCCGGATTGAAATTAACGGTAACACGAACATGCCGACGATGTTTATCGCGCCCGCGAAAAAAGAATCGGTTAATTTTCGCGTTCCTAATATTATCACCAACGCCACCACGGAAGAAAGTTTGGCCGGATTTGAAACAAGAGATGTTTCAGATGTTTCTTTCTGGAAGACATATGTAAACGAGAAGTATGGTTTTAAAATAAGTTATCCGGCGGAAATTTTTGATTTTGAAACAGGCGAAGATTTTACGCGTGAGGGATTTTTTATCAAACGAGGGGGTTTTGGCATTTCGATTTTTCCGTCGGGCGAATTTGACAAAGGTTTGCCGTTTGAAGAAGGTGTTGTATCAGATCTTAATTTTGGAGGAGTAAGTGCCCAAAAAATTGAATGGCGTGAAAGTAAGTTCACGATGATTAAGATATTAGAAAAGAGAAAAAATTGGGATTTGGAACATGGTAGAATTGAGATACTTTACGGCGACAATCCAGAAATCATTGAAAAAATTCTTGATACGTTTAAGTTTGTCCAATAAAAATGTCTAGCGGTAGATTTGTTATAGGTGTCGATGAAGCCGGCCGGGGGCCTTTGGCCGGTCCCGTGGCGGTCGGGGCTGTGGCGGCATGGTCAAATTCTAAAAACGAAATACAAAATACTGAATTTAAATTATTGAAAGGAATTAAAGATTCCAAAAAGTTAAGCGCGAAACAGCGGGTAAAATGGCTTAAAGTAATAAAGAAGAATTTTTATTGTTCCGTAGCATCGGTAAATAATGATATAATAGACAGTATCGGCATAGCGAAAGCGGTCGAAAGAGCTACGGCGCGCGCCGTCAATTCGCTTGTGAAAAATAAACTGAAAAACCGCAACCACGGAATAATCCTTTTGGACGGACTTTTAAAAGCGCCAAAGCGGTATAATCAAAAAACCATAATAAAAGGCGATGAAAAAATACCTTTGATTTCAGCGGCTTCGGTTGTCGCCAAAGTTTACCGCGACAGAAGAATGGCCGGGTGGCATAAGATTTTTCCGGAATATGGATTTGATATTCACAAAGGATATGGCACGAAAGATCATTATAAAGCGATAAGGAAAAACGGGGTTTGCGCGATACACAGAAGGAGCTATTTGAAGAAAATTAAAATGAATCACGAATCATGAATTATGAATTATGGCATCGTATTTTTTAATTTTTTATTTTTGTTTGTTGGTTTAACATTATGGGTAAAATAAAAAACAAAAAGAAAGTGGTTATAATCGGCGGCGGGTTCGCCGGAATTGCCGCCGCCAAGACTTTTTTGCGTCTCGCGCCCGGCAGTTTTGATGTTTCACTTGTCGATAAAAACGATTATCATCTTTTTCTTCCCGCGCTGTGGAAAGCCGCTCTGACCGAAAGCCAGCCGTCGGAAGTTTTTTCTTCCGTCGCGATACCTTTCGGTGATATTTTTCGTGACGGCGGGATAAAATTTTACAAAAGGGAGTTCAGAGAAGTTCTTTTTGACGAATATAAAGTTATTTTGACGAATCAAGTCGCTCTCGAATATGATTATCTGATTTTATCGATGGGCGCGGGTCCGGATTTTAAAAAAATTCCCGGCGCGAAAGAGCGGGCTATGCCGTTACGGAATTTTGAAGATGCCGTAAGAATCAAAAGCGCGATTGACGATATTTTTAGAACCAAACCGAAGAAAGAAAATATAGCCATACTTGTTGCCGGAGGAGGCTTGACCGGTGTTGAAACCGCGGGCAGGGCGGCGGGATATGTTCAGGCGCTGGCGCGCGAACATGGCCACCCGGCAAGTTCGGTTTCGGTAAAACTGGCGCATTCGGGCGCGAATATTTTACCTGAGGCCAAAGTAACTTTCAGAAATATCTGCGTTAAAGCGCTGGCCTCTTCGGGTGTTGTTTTTGTTTTGAATTCAAGAATAAAAGAGGTCGAAAAGGATCGCGTTATTTTTGAGAACGGAGAATTTGAAAATTACGATGTTCTTGTTTGGACTGTCGGCGCGGAGCCAAACGACACGATAAACGGGCAGAAGCTCGGGATAAACGCGGGTTTCGGGGCGGGAATTTATAAAAATGTTTTTATGGTCGGAGACGCGGCGGCGTCCGGCGCGGCCGAATTTTTCGCCGACAGGGGAGGCACCGCGCAATCGGCCATAAAACAGGGAAAATTCGTGGCGCGAAAAATAATAAGAATGTCGAATAAAATTTTCTTTTCGGCTTTTTTTGGCTTGTTTTTCTCGAAATACAGGCCGGCGCGCCCGAAAGTTCTGCTTTCTGTCGGGAATTATTTTGCCGCGGATTTAGGTTTTGCCGTTTTTGGCGGACGGATGGCGAGAATTATAAAACTCGGGGCATATTTTACTTATTTTTTGTCGATATTGCCGTATAAAAAAGCGGTTGAGATGATGAGAAAATACGATAATTTATAGCGAGGCAATATCAGATCAAGCCCGGCTCAAATAATCCAATAACCAATATCCAATTAATGAATAATAAATTGAATATTAAAATATTGAGTGTTGATTGGGCGTTGAATATTGAGTGTTGAAATTCGATTTTTGTATATTGGCCATTGGTTATTTTGGTAATTTTTATTTGATTGGAAATTTGTCATTAGGCTTTTGAAATTAATAATACATTGTTTTTATCTTGAATGAGCCCGTAATTTTGTTGTCCGATATAAAATGTCCGATAGAAAAGAATAAATAATCAATATTAAATAAAGAACAGTCGTGAATTTCGCCGTTTTGTCTATTGGTTATTGAATATTGAGTATTGAATGTTTTATTGCTATCCACACGGATTTTTCGGATAAGGCCAAAATTATTGTAAAATGCAGGTAGACGATTAGTGGTAAATATCGGTGATTTTTTATGAGTTCTTTTTTGCAAAAACTTAAAAAAAGAGATGTCGATATTCCCGGCCATGCCGAACCGGTCGCTTCGCAAACCATTACGCCTCAGCAGGTTAAAGAGGCGGATGTTGGCGTGCGGCAACTCAATGTCGATATTTTCAGGAACGAAAGAGGCATCATTATTTACGCGCAAATAGCGGGCGCGAGTATTTCCGATTTGGAAATACTCGTTGAAGGAGACGGGGATATAATTTCGATAAAAGGCAGCCGGACAAAACCGCCGATTTCGCTTTTTGCCGGTGACGGAGCCGCGTCTCTTAAAAATGATTGCGTTCTTGAAGAATGCCAGTGGGGAAAATTTTACCGCCAGATAATATTGCCGGCAGAAGTCGATCCGACCAGAGCCGAGGCGAAAATTAAAAACGGCGTTTTGATGCTTTTTCTGCCTTTGAAAGACAGCGCGGCTAATGCCGTTAAAATTAGCGTTGTTGAAGCGCAATA
>CAZVBU010000018.1:0-10920 GCA_964625935.1 uncultured Candidatus Saccharibacteria bacterium | reverse complement strand
TTTCCTAAATGGGACACCGGATTTTGTCGTTTACCAACCCCGACGCGGATCCGCTGGGCACCGGATTCCAACTCGCGCAGGCAAAAGTCGCCATCGGCTCAGGAGGGCTTTTCGGCGCCGGTTACGGGCAAGGACTGGCAAAATACAATGTTCTGCCGGAACCGGTGGGGGATTCGATATTCGCCGTTTTGGGCGAAGAACTCGGTTTTATAGGCACGGGATTATTGATACTGCTTTATTTTATTTTTCTTCTCAAATGCTTTAATATAGCATTAAAGGCCAAGGACAATTTTGGCCGTTATTTGGCGGCAGGACTCGGAGTTATTATAGTTACACAAGCCCTTATAAACATGTATTCCATGGTAGGCCTTCTGCCGATAACCGGGCTACCGCTCGTTTTCATATCACAGGGAGGATCTTCTTTGGCAATAGCGCTGGCGCAAACCGGAGTAATTTCCAATATCGCGAAAAAAGCGAATTAACCGGAAAAATATTTTATCGTAATAAATTAAAAAAACATGAGAATAGTATTAACAGGCGGCGGCACGGGCGGGCACTTTTATCCGATAATATCGGTCGCGGAAGCGCTCATGGATCTGGCGGAAGAACAGCGGCTTATAATGCCGAAACTGATATTCATGTCGGACGACCAGTACGACGCGAACCTGGTAAGCCGCGAGGGACTTATTTTTAAAAAAATCTACGCCGGAAAAGTGCGGAGATATTTTTCTCTTCTCAACCTATCGGATTCGTTCAAAACCATAGCGGGTATCGTAAAAGCGATTATCGCGATTTATTCGGATATGCCTGATGTCATATTCGGCAAGGGCGGATATGTGAGTTTTCCGGTTCTTTGCGCCGCGAGAATACTGCAAATACCCGTTGTCATACACGAATCGGACGCGATGCCCGGAACGGTCAACCACTGGGCGGCGAAATTCGCGAAAAGAATAGCGGTATCGTTTCCCGAATCGGCGAAATTTTTTCCCGAAAACAAAACGGCGCTGACGGGCACGCCGGTAAGAAAAAGCATTCTGGGCGGTCTTAAGGATGACGCCTTGCAAATGTTCGAACTGGAAAAAAACATACCTGTAATTCTGGTTCTGGGCGGTTCTCAGGGCTCGCAAACGATAAACGACAACATACTCGATACGATAGGCGAGCTTGTCGAAAAATATCAAATAATACACCAGTGCGGAAAAGCCAATATAAACGAGGTTGCCGGACGAGCGGACGTCATTCTTGAAAAATCCGTGTTCAAAAAAAGATATCACGTTTTTCCCTATCTCGACGACGACCAGATGAGACATGCTTCGTGCGTAACCGATTTGGTCATATCAAGGGCCGGTTCAAGCGCGATATTCGAAATTGCCGCGTGGGGGTTGCCTTCGATAATAATACCGCTCAAGGGGTCGGCGCAAGATCACCAGAGAGAAAACGCCTTCAGCTACGCACGCGCCGGAGCCACATCGGTCATTGAAGAAAATAATCTCACCCCGCACGTCCTCGTATCGGAAATAAAAATTTTTCTTTCCGATAAAAATAAGCTGGAAAGCATGAAACAAGCCGCGAAAAATTTTTCCAAACCCGACGCCGCGAGAAAAATAGCCCAAGAAATAATAAACATCGGCATGGAACACGTATCTTAAGACAAAAAAGAGAAATGAACACACGCATAAAAACCAGAATCGCGCCGAGTCCCACGGGAATGCTTCATGTCGGAACGGCCAGAACAGCCCTGTTCAATTATATTTTCGCCAAAAAAACCGGAGGATTATTCATCCTCAGGGTGGAAGATACCGACAAAGAACGATCTGAAAAAAAATTTGAAAACGATATTATCGAATCGCTCGAATGGCTGGGAATAACATACGACGAATTTCACAGACAGAGCGAAAGAACCGCTATATACAAAAAAGAAATATCAAGGCTTCTTTCGGAAAAAAAAGCTTTCTGGTGCCATCACACAAAAGAAAAACTCGAACGCGAAAAAAACGAGCAAATGTCGAAGGGCGAAGCGCCCCGTCATTTTTGCGAACATAAAAATTCGGAATTGGGCCAAAAAAAAGGAGAGGTTATCAGAATACAAGGAACGGAAGAAGTCGTCGTATTTGAAGACAAAGTCCACGGGAAAATAGAGGTCGGCGGAAACACGCTCGGCGATATCGCCATAGCGAAAAACGAAGAAAATCCGCTTTATAATTTCGCCGTTGTCGTAGATGATTACGACATGGAGATATCCCACGTGATACGGGGCGACGATCATATTTCAAACACGCCGAAACAAATCCTCATACAGCGCTCGCTGGGAATAAAAACACCGCCGGTTTACGCGCATCTGCCGCTTATACTCGGAAGCGACAGAACAAAACTTTCAAAAAGACACGGCGCGTCTTCGGTAACGGAATACAAAAAAACAGGATATCTTTCTGATGCCTTCGTAAATTTTATGGCATTTCTCGGGTGGAATCCGAAAGACGAAAGGGAAGTGCTGAACATAAAAGATATTATTGAAAATTTTTCCTTAGAACAGCTGCAGAAAAGTCCGGCGGTATTCAATATCGAAAAACTCAACTGGTACAACAAGCAATACATAAAAAAACTCTCCGTGGAAAACCTGGCCGGAAAGCTAATGGAATTTCTGCCGAAAAATCTTTCGGATAAATCCGCCTCGGACAGAGAACTCTGGATAAAAATAACCCGTCTCGAACAAGACAGGCTGACACTTTTGTCCGACATAAATGATGGCGTTGAAATATTCCTCGAAAAACCGGAACCCGACAAAAAAATGCTCTTGTGGAAAAACGAAACAGCGGAGAACTCGGCCATAATACTTGACAAAATAATTAAATTATTATCAAATCTAAACCCCTCGGATTTTAGCGCGGAAAATATTAAAAAAAGCGTCTGGGATTTCGCCGAAGAAAAAGGCAGGGGAAACGTATTGTGGCCGATGCGAGTGGCGCTAACCGGCAAAGAGAAATCTCCGGACCCGTTCAGCGTAGCCGCCGTCATCGGAAAAGACGAAACAATAAAACGCCTGGACGCGTCAAAAAAAATACTTGAAAATTAAAATGCCGACAGATAAAAAAATCGCCGCTAAAAAAACAAACCGGACGAAAAAAATATTCGCGGCCGCGGTTTTTTCCGTTTTTGTTTTTTGGGCGTTTATGTCCGTACCGAAAATATTTTCCTACGATGAAATAAAAGTCAAAGAACTGCAGGACCAGATAAAAACAAAAAACGCGGAAATGGAACTTATAGAACAAGAAATAGCCAAATACGAAGCCGAAATAAATAAAAACCTTAGCGAGCAAAAAACTCTAAAAAACCACATATACCAGCTCCAAAAAACTTCAGAAAAGCTCAAATCCCAGACGAAACTCCTCGAAAGCCAGATAATAACCGCGGATCTTCTGATAAAAAAATTGGATTTCGAGATTAATGACAAAGAGCTTAAAATTATCGGCCAGAAAGAAGCCCTTTCGGAAACAATACGACAATTAAACGAAGAAGAGGGAAAAACTCTCATAGAAATACTTCTTGCAAACGCGAGCCTTTCCGGATTTTTCGACAATATAGAACAGATAGAAAACTTTAATAAAGAAATAAATTTCAAACTTGAAGACCTCAAATCGCTTAAAATCAGTATGGAAAAACAGCAGGCGGACAAACAAACCGAAAAAGAGAACCTGCAAAACCTGAACGCCAAACTTACGGATCAGAAAAAAATAGCGGAAATAACAAAAGCCAAAAATAACGAAATCCTAACCCAAACCAAAAGCAAAGAATCGAAATACCGCGAACTTCTTGCCGCGCAGAAAAAAAAGCAGGAGGCGCTCGACCAGGAAATAACGGAATTTGAAGAACAACTGAGGATAGAAATAGACCCCGAATCTCTGCCGAAAGCCGGCTCGGGAATACTTTTATGGCCGGTGAGCAATCCTGTAATAACGCAATATTTCGGCAATACGCCTTTTGCCACGCAAAATCCTCAGGTCTACAACGGAAAAGGACACGGCGGAGTTGATTTTAGAGCAAGCGTGGGAACTCCGATAAAATCTTCGGCATCAGGTTCCGTTACGGGCATCGGAGACACGGACAAACAGTGTAAAGGAGTTTCGTACGGAAAATGGATTCTTATAAAACACAATAACGGGCTCACAACACTATATGCCCACATGTCGCTTATAAAAGTTTCCCCGGGACAGCAAGTGGCCGCGGGAGAAATAATCGGCTACAGCGGAGACACCGGATATGTCACGGGTCCGCATCTTCATTATGGCGTTTACGCTTCGCAAGCGGTTCAAATAGGAACCATAAAAAGCCGGGTGTGCGGAACAAACATGACACTGCCGGTTTCTCCGACAAACGGCTACCTTAATCCGCTTTCTTATCTGTGATATAATATGAGAAGCGGTATAAAAACCGCGAAAAATGAGAAAAAACCAAGGTCTTATACAATTAGTGATACTTATAGCGGCCGTAATAGTTCTTTTAAGCTTTTTTGGAATAAATCTGAGAAAGATTTTCGCGAACGATACGGTCAGAGAAAATTTCGCGTTCGTAAAGGAAAAATTGGCATTTTGGTGGAATGCTTGGATAAAGGACGCGGTAAAATATCTCTGGAGGGAAATAAGCGAATTGCTTCTGAAGTTAAAACAGCAGAACTAAAAAATTAAAACCGCGACAAGCGAATAAACAGGCGAAACCGCAAAAAGGCGGATAATTGGCTTAACGCAGAACAAAGCTTATTTTAAATAAATAATGTCGGAAAAGGTATATTGTGCGACGCTGCTAAACCTTTCCCCCAAGCGAATACGGTTGATATAACCGTCGCAACGCGTAAGCTAATTCTCACACCTCATAACATGCGCATATCATATTCAGCGCTTGAAACTTATAAAAGCTGTCCGCTCAAATTCAAATACCAGGAATTGGACAAAATAAAAACTCCGAAATCTATCGAAGCCGTTTTCGGCTCTTCCATTCACTCGGCGTTAAAGCGCATGTTTCAAAAATCACCGCTTTTCCCCACCCTGGATGAAACAACGGGCTATTTTTCCGACTTATGGAGCGAGAAAGCTTCGCCAATCAAAGAAAAACCGGAATACAAAGCTTATTTTGAAGAAGGAAAACAAATTCTGGAAAGATTTTATAAAAAAAATCCGCCATGGAATTTCAATATCCTGGACCTGGAATCCCGTTTCGAGGTCGCGGTTGAAGACGAATCTGCCGGCGAAACACACATTCTTGCCGGAATAATCGACAGAATAGACAAAAATCCGGAAACCGACGCGTATGAAATTATCGACTACAAAACTGCCAAAAAAATGCCGTCGCAAGACGACGCCGACTCCAACCTCCAGCTTTCGATATACAATCTCGGCCTTCTAAAAAAATGGCCGCATATAAAACCGGAAAACATCACCGTATCTTTATACTTCCTGAAGCACAACGAAAAAATTTCATCAAAAAGAACGAAAGACGGCCTTGAAGCGACAAAAAAAGAAATTCTCAATGCTATAAACGAAATAAAAGAATCGCAAAAAAAAGAAAACGGTTTCCCCCCGACGCCCTCGGCGCTTTGCGACTGGTGCGGATACAAAAAAATCTGCCCCATGTGGCGCCATATGTACAAAACAGAAGCCCCCCAAAGCCCGAACGAAGAAGAAATAAAAAAAATCACGGACGAATACTTCGAAATAAAGGAAACATCGCTTCAAAAAACAAAACGGCTTAAAGAAATTTCATCGCTCATAAACAAATTCATGGACGCGGAAAAACTGGAGCGCGTCTTCGGAAGCGGCGGATTTCTCACACGGATAACACAAGAACGCGTTTCTTACGATTCAAAAAAAATGAAAGAAATTCTAAAAGAAATCGGCCGGCTGGAAGAAACCGAGCAGAGAAAAACATATTCCCTTCTCAAGGCCACGAAAAATAAAAAATCCGCCCCGTAGGACGGATTTTTGTCAGGCTGTCTTTAAGCCAAATCATTGCTCTTCCACTTACCGTTTTCCTGAATAAGCAACAGCGCTTTTTTGTAAGCAGAAGGATGCGTTCGTATAAAAATTTTTTTTTCCTCTTCGCATTTCGCGTAAAGCTCCGGCCCCATAATATCCTTTTTCTGGATCATAATGCCCGTGAGTTGCCGGTAACCGGCAATCATGCATTTGTTATCATCCGTATGAAGCAAATTCAAAGCGCGGGAAATTTCATTCCGGACCCGGTTTCCCGAGACTCCATCGCATTCGTTTCCTGCCCGAAAAAATCGCTTAATAAACTCCAAAAAACCGATAAACTTGTTTTTTTTGCCGATCCGGTTTTCTTCACCCATAATTCCAGTCTCCTTTCTTCAGGTTCTGCAATAACAAAAAAACAATACCTCGCGCCGAAAGCCAGGCTCAATTGCAGCCATCTAGTAAAGAACTGTTTTATATTTTACTCCTCAAAATTTTACTGTCAATAAAAAACTCCGTTTTTCGGATGTCCGAAACGGAGTTTTTAAATTTAAGCATTTACGCTTTCATACAAAAAACCAAATTCGCGCGGAAAAATTCAGCATCTTTTCCGAGCTTTTCTGATGCGCTCGAGTCTTTCCTCTTCAGGGGCTTTCCTCGCCGCTTCGCGCTCTCTGGAGCACACGCAAGAGATCGGATGCCAGTTGTTCAAATCATTTGGCTCCCTAATCTCGGCCATGCCGTCGGATAAAATATTCAAAGATTTCGCGCGCGAGTAACAAGGATTCGTGTACATCAAATTAAAGGCTTTTTGAGCTGGGAAAATTCCCAAAATTCTTTCTGTCGCGGTACAATCAACACAATCTTTTTCTTTTCTTTTCAATTCTCCACCCTCTCTTTCTTTGGTTATTCGCCAATTTTTTCGGTAAAAATCAATAACGAATCTTTGTTCAGGATAATACATTATAACAAAAAGTCAATACCAAAAAATCGGCCAGTTGGCGGCCAAAGGTCGAACAGGAACAGCTGCGGCCGCCCACACAGGCAAAACAGGCAAATAAAAAAAATTTTTTAAAAAAAAGAGCCCGAAGGCTCTTTTTTATTTTTAAGTAAAATTTGACGAAAATTCAAGTGTCTTTTTTCTTAAACGCGACGCGAGAAACCTCATCCGATAATTCCGAAAGCAGATCCAAAAGCTCTTTCTTTTCCGGTGGCCAATTTTTTATTTCTTTTTCCGCTTTTTCTTTGGCGCGCTGAAAAATTATTTTTTGCATTGGAGCAAGTTTTTTTTGGGTTTGTTTCCAAGCGGCTTCAGATGCTTCTTCGCCCAAAATACTTGAGCGGAATCTGTTTTTGATTTCTTCTTTTTTCTTTTCAACCAACTGGCCATCGTTCAAATAAACAATCTTGCTATTTTTTTCTATCACTTTAAGTAAAACGACTACCCGCCTTATTTTTTCTATCAGCCGGCTAGTCCTCTGTTTTTTCTTCATTTGCAATACCCTCCCTCCAAAACGCAAACGCGCGAAATTTCTCCCTAAAAAATATTTCAAAAATCATATTTTCTATACACAAATGTAGCACCGCAAACAGCAAAAATCAATCCATTCGCCGCTTCGCGCTACTTGAGCCCTTTGCAATTCCCCGCGGGCTCGTATCCGGCCGCTCTCGCCTCTTCAATTGACGAAAACCATATTTTATTTTCTTCTTTTATACTCTGGGCTCCCGAACACCACGGATAATGATATTTGGCCCCGCTTTTGCTGGCAACATAAGCTTTTTCGCCGGTTTGGACCGTAAAATCACCGTTTTCGGGCATTTTTTGCCCCAAAACAGAGACTTTTTCCTTAATTGGCTCATATATACTAATTACTGAATTACGCATAACTACGGGCGTCTTTTGGGCGTTTAAAGCCGCTAAATAACCTAAGCCGAACCCGATTAAGCCCGTAAAAAACATGACTAAAATCAAAAAAGCATCTCTGCCGAATTTTTCGTATTTGGCCTTGATTTTATTAGCCTTTTCAATTATCATATTATTTATCTTCATATTATTTCACCGTTAAATAAATACTATGGCACATACAAAATCGGGCGGAACAAGCAAAAACCTCAGGGATTCGCTGCCGAAATATCTGGGCGTTAAAATAACCAGCGGGCAAAAAGCAAACGCCGGCTCAATTATAATCCGCCAGAAAGGCAACAAATTTTACGCGGGAGAAAATGTCAAACAAGGAAAAGACTACACTCTTTTTGCCACGAAAAACGGCATCGTGGAGTTTGTCAAAAAAAGAAAAACCAACTATGACGGAAGGCTGAAATATATCACGGTCGTAAACATCAAATCTCCGGAAAAAAAATAATTCTCCGAAAAATATCCGCCGCCACAAAAACGGCGGATATTTTTTGTTTCTTTTTTAATTCTTTTTCAAAAAAAATCCGAAAAACCGGAAAGAGAACGTATCAATCAGCTTTAAGTTCTCTGACTTCCATTTCGAGAACAGCTTCGCCTATCGGTATTTTATGAACTCCGGTTTTTTTGACCGGTTTTTCAATCCCAATCTCTTCGGCGGGGACATCAATCTTAAATTGCCCGCTTATCAAATCCGATATCTTTTCCGCGCTAAGCCCCTCAAACAGATTCCCTTTTTCATCCGCTTTCATCTCAACGGTAAGCAATTTGCCTTCCAATTTTTTAATGGCGGCAGTCAATTTTTTCAAATCGGAAACCTTCCTTTCTTCGACCGCTTTTTTTCTGGCCTCGGCGCCTTTAATAAGATTGTCGGTAGCCAAAATAGCGAGCTTGTTGGGCATAAGAAAATTGCGCCAATAGCCGGGTTTCGCTTCCTTGATATCGTCTTTTTGCCCGTAACCGGCGACATTTTGAGTTAAGATAACTTTCATATTTTTGAAAATTCGATTATTTGTTTACTGATAATTATTTTCTAAAGATTGTTTAATATTTCCATGGCCTTTTCCATTTGTTTATCAGTTTTGTCTTCTTCTGTCAATTTCACTTCGACATCCGGGTCAAGACCTCCTTCGGACAAAGAAACACCGTTCGGCGTAAGCCATTTCGCCACCGTAAGCTTGAGCGACGAACCGCCGGCCACGTCGAACATCTGTTGAACCGAGCCCTTGCCGTAGCTTTTCTCACCCACAAGCTTCGCCCTGCCGTGTTCTCTCAAAGCTCCCGCCATAATTTCCGAAGCTGAAGCGCTTCCTCCATCGATAAGTATCACGATAGGCATGGAAGTAAAAATACTAGCTAGCCCGTAACCCCTGCTGTTATAGAGCTCTTCCCTGCCGTCGCTGAATTTTTCCCTCGCGACAACCTTGCCCAACGGCAAAAACCAGCTGGAGATGTCAACGGCAGCCTCAAGATACCCTCCGGGATTGCCGCGCAAATCGATTATCAGCTTATCGCTTCCGCTTTCAATCATTTTTCTTAAAGCGTCCCTGAATTCCGAAGAAGAGCGCGCCGAATAACTCATCATCCTTATGAGAAAAATGCCATTCTCTTTAACTTCGGTTTCTATGGCCGGAACAATTATCGTATCTCTTGTTATTTTCACATCAAACGACTCGTTCTTCCCTTCCCGGAATATAGTCAAAACAACTTCCGTCCCCTTTTCTCCCCTTATCTTCAAAGCCGCTTCGTCCGTGCTCAAACCATCGGTTGTTTCTCCGTTTATTTTTAATATCTTGTCTCCCGCCTTTATGCCCGCTTTTTCGGCCGGCATATTTTTTATCGGAGCTATAACGGTCAAAATGCGATCTCTCATGCCTATTTCCATTCCAACACCCTGAAAATCGCCCCTGACACTCGTTTCAAAAAGCTCCGATTCTTCGGGCGGAAGAAAAACGCTGTATGGATCCTCAAGCGAACCCACCGCCCCCTCTATCGCGCCCCAAATAACTTCCTGCCGGTCTATCTTGCCTGAGTCAACATAGTTTTTCTCAAGAAGACTCCATGTTTTCCAAAAAGGCTCAAAATCAACATCGTCTATATCGGGCGGCAAATTTCCGTCCTTAAGGATCTCGCCGGGTAGCATATTCAGAACACCGATGATTTTTTTCGCTTCGGGGCGCTCGTTATAGCCCAAATACACGCCCGACAAAAAAACGCCCACGATTATCGCAGTGAGACCGCCGAAAAATATGGATTTTTTGAAGCCTAGGCGCATAAATGATATAATATCTAAATATTTACCTATATTAACAAAAAAACAATATGATAACAACAATAAAACACGGAAAAATCACCTGGACGCATCTCGACTCGCCGGACTCGAAAGAAGTAAGCGAAATATCGAATGAATATTCCATCCACCAACTCATTGCGGAACAATTGATCAGCCCGACTATGCGGCCCAAAGCCGACAAATACGAGGAACACATATACCTCATCCTGCATTTTCCGATATACAATCCGGCGACGCAAACGAACAAAAATACGGAACTGGATATGGTGATAGGAAAAAATTTCCTTATTACCGCCTCTTACGCTCCTATTCAGCCGTTAAACGAATTTTTAAAACAATGCCAGACTAGCGAAGAATTCAGGAATGAGATGATGAAAACCCACGCGGGCATAATGGTCTACAGTATCATGCGCGATCTCTACAGGTTTTCCATACGCCAGCTTGACCACACGCACGTCAAAATCAACCACATCGAAGAACAGATATTTTCAGACAACGAAAAAGAGCTCGTGCGTAAAATTTCCCTGGTCAAAAAAGACATAATCGATTTCCGGCGCACCGTGTCCCTCCACTCCTCCGTCCTTTCGTCATATGAAAAAAATGCCATGGAGCTTTTCGGTCCGGAATACGGGCATTATATGCATGTCATATTCGGAGAATTCACCAAAATAAACAATCTGATAGAAAGCAACAAAGAGACGGTGGACGCGCTGTACGAAACAAATGAATCGCTTCTAACACACAAAACAAAC
>CAZVBU010000017.1:0-10973 GCA_964625935.1 uncultured Candidatus Saccharibacteria bacterium | reverse complement strand
TTTGGGGCGGTAGGCAGGTTGTTTTGGGTGCCAAGCCGGAGCTCGCGCCGTTTGATAAAAATATCGCGGATTACGATTTGATTTTTATCGGCACTCCGGTGTGGGCGTGGAATTATGCCCCGCCTCTTAATACATTTTTCGATTTGCCGGAGTTAAAAAGAAAACATATCGGCCTTTTTTGTTGCCACGGGGGTGGTCCGGCAAAAACAACGGAAAAAATGAAAGAAAGATTGAAAGATGGCGTTGTCTTGGGTGAAATAATGTTTCGGGAGCCGCTAAAAAACGGAGCGGAAATCGCGGCAAAAGAAGCCGTCGCGTGGGCAAAAGAGATCGAGAGAATTTTTATCGCGGAATAAAACAAATTACTCCAAAAGGTACGGGGCCTAAACTTCTTTTTTATAATGAAAAATAAAACACAGCCGGAATTTAATAATATTTGTATCAAAACCTGCGCCAAAGTCGGGTTTTTTTTGGCCGTGAGGCAGATAAAAAGAGCGAGTTTTTGGACCACGTCGCTTATTGTTTTTATTATGGTTTTGACTTTTTTGAATCTTATAGTGGTTAACGGAATCCTTGTCGGTCTCATAGACGGTTCAAGCGCCGCCTGGACAAAACAATATTCGGGGGACATCCTTCTGTCGCGTCCTTCGGACAGAAATTATATAGAAAAAAGCAATGAGTTCATAAAGAAGCTTGAGAATTGTCCCGAGATAGCGGGATTTACGGCGCGCTACCTTGAAGGCGGAAGAGTAGAGGCCGGTTATCAGACAAGGGTTTTTGACGAAAGGGTGCCGAAAAACGACACCGGAGCCATCGTCGCGGGCATAGACCCGAAAGGTGAAAACATGGCGACAGAGCTTTCAAATTATATAGTTGAAGGCGAATATCTGGAACCGGGAGATGAAAGCGGGATTCTCATAGGAGCGAATTTGTTGTCGCAGTATTCCGATTTTGACACTCCGCTTCAGCCGACTTTAAAAAATGTCCGGATAGGCGATAGGGTGAAAGTCAGGATTGCCGGTTTTGACAGGGAATATATCGTGAGAGGGATTATCAAAAGTAAAATCGGCGAGGTTAGCCAGCGTGTTTTTGTGGCGGATTCGCAATTAAGAAAACTCATCGGAAGAAGCGATTTAAACGTTGATGAAATAGCCATAAAATTGAAACCGGGCATTAGTCCTGTTTTCTTCAAAGAGAAGCTTTTAAGAGACGGAATGGGAAGTTACGCGCGAGTTCAAACATCCGAAGAATCGCAAGGGAAATTTTTCAGCGATATAAGAAATACCATGTCCATGCTTGGCAATGTTTTTGGGAGCATAGCTTTGGCCGTGGCTTCAATCACGATTTTTATAGTCATATTCATAAACGCTATAACGAGGAAAAGATATATCGGAATTTTGAAAGCGATAGGCGTGAACAGGCGCGCGGTGGAACTTTCTTATGTTTTTCAGTCGATTTTTTACGCTCTTATCGGTTCTGTTTTGGGACTTGCAGTTACATACGGATTTCTCGTGCCTTTTTTTGATGCCAATCCGATAGATTTTCCCTTCTCGGACGGGATTCTTGTGGCGAAATACGGAGAAACTTTTACGAGGGTTTTGATATTGGTCGTTACCACGATAATCGCGGGTTACATTCCGGCGAGAATGATAGTCGGAAAAAATACGCTTGATTCAATTCTGGGCAGATGATTTTTAAAATATAATTTAAAAAATGATTGAAGTAAAAAATCTGACAAAAACATACATAAACGATTCGGTTGAAACCCGTGTTCTTAAGGGAATAGATTTATTTATACCGAAAGGCCAGATGACGGCAATAATAGGCCCTTCCGGCGCCGGAAAATCAACTCTTCTTTATCAGATGAGCCTCTTGGATAAGCCGACGGGCGGCAGAATAATCATTGACGGAACGGATACGGACGATATCTCGAGCGATAGGCGGGCGGTTTTCAGATTGAACAAGCTTGGATACATTTTCCAAGATTATTCTCTTTTGCCGGAACTTACCGCGATTGAAAATGTCGCTTTGCCTTTGCTTATGCGCGGAATAGGCAGAAATACGGCGTTTGCGTCGGCGAAAAATTCTCTTGAAAGAGTCGGACTTACGGCGCGTTTCGGCAATTTGCCGAGCCAGCTTTCCGGAGGAGAACAGCAAAGAGTGAGCGTGGCGCGCGCCATTGTCGGCAGGCCGGCGATAATATTCGCGGACGAGCCTACGGCGAGTTTGGATTCAAAAAATTCGAAGGAGATAATAAAAGTTTTAAAGGACCTGAACGCTTCCGGCGAAACTATTGTCATGGTTACTCACGAAATAGAATACGCGAAGATGTGTCAGAGAATAATTGAATTGAGAGACGGCGAGATTGTTTCCGATACGAAAATTTAGCCGTTTGTTTGTATTTGACTTATTTTATTTTTGTGTTATTCTTGTTTCAGATTGGATAAAATTTGAAAAACTGAAGAAAGGAGATACCTCATGAAGTTGGCGCTGATATTGACGTTTGGAACTTTTATCACTTCTTTTTCTCCGGTTGTGAGCAAAATGGCTTATAAGCTGGGGTCTCAACCCGCTTCGCTTCTCGGATGGGTTTCGCTTTTTATGTCCGTCATGTGTTTTTCTTTCGCGTATTTGCGCGGGGAAGATATTTTCGCGCCCATGGCCGCGAAATGCGCTCCGTGGCTTATCCTGCTTTCTATTATCTTGACGGTCAGCGTTTTTCTTTATTACGAAGCCTTGAGTTTTAACGCCATTAGGGTGGTGGTAACTATTTGGACTCTTCAGGCGGTTCTTGCTTCAGTTTGGGGATGCTTTGTTTTAAAAGAGGTGTTACCGTGGAGTTCCTGGGTCGCTTTTGTTTTGGCGTCCGGCGCGGTCTATATGGCTGTTTATCACAGGTAATTAGTGGACAATTCAGAATTTTTTTAATTCACAAAATCCGCGCTTAAAGCGCGGATTTTATGTTATAATTTTTTGTATGAGAGCGGTTTTAAAAAGCAAGCCTTGGCATAGCCTGGGGCGGGGCGAAGTTTTGAATATGCTTGAGACTTCCGGAACTGCCGGTTTAACGGAAAGGGAAGTCAAGTTTCGCTTGCAAAAATTCGGCAAAAATATTTTTTACCAGAGCGATAATTCGTGGTTTTTTAAATCTTTATACAGTCAGATAAAAAGCCCGCTTGTTTTCATTCTTATAATGGCGGGACTTGTGACTTTTGCGGTGGGCGAGTTTACCGACTCAGTCGTTATTTTTATAGCGGTCGCGATAAATATAATTATAGGATTATTCGAAGAAGGAAAGGCCTCAAAGGCTTTTTCAAAGCTGAGAGATTCCCAAGCCAAAACCGCGACCGTGATTAGAGAGGGAAAAAAGATGGTGATAGACGCCACCGAGCTTGTTTTGGGAGATGTCATTAAAATTCAGGCGGGCGAGCAGATACCGGCGGACGCCCGCCTTCTGGAGCAGAAAGGACTTGAAGTTAATGAAGCTGTTTTGACCGGCGAGTGGATACCCGTTTATAAAGACACGAAAAAATGCCCGGAAGAAACTATTGTTAATGAAAGAAAAAGTATGATTTGGATGGGGACTCTCGTAACGGAAGGATGGGGGATGGCGGTTATCGTGGCCACAGGTTTGAACACCGAAGTCGGTAAGATTGCCGGTTTGCTTGAGGGTGAGGAATCACCTCTTACTCCTTTTCAAAAAAGCGTGAAAAAACTCGCGAGGACGCTGGGCTTCGTGATTATGGGAATTCTTGTCGGTCTCTTCATGCTTGGTATTTACAGGGATCATAATCCTTTTGAAATGTTCAGAGTCGCCGTTGCTGTGGCGGTCGCGGCGATTCCCGAGGGTTTGCCCGCCGCGGTCAGTTTTGCTTTGGCGATGGGAATGGACAGAATACTTTCGAAGGGCGGGCTCGTAAAAAACATAGGCGCGGTGGAAACACTGGGTTCCATTACCGCGATTTTGACCGATAAGACCGGGACCATAACCCAATCGTTGATGCGGGTTTCCGGCGTTGTCACTTATTCGAGACTTTTTGAAGACAAAAATAAGATTTCAAAAAAAGATGCCCGGATTTTCGATCCGAAAGACGACAGGCTTACTCCGCTTAAGTTCGCTGTTTTGGCGACTGATGCTTTTATTGAGAATCCGGATGACGGTTTTTCCGATTGGGTGGTGCGGGGAAGTCCTCTCGAAAAATCGCTTGTCATGGCTTGCGCCGAAGCCGGCATATACCAGCACAAGCTGTCAAAATTGATGCCGCGTCTCGATTACATGCCCTTCGATTCGGAGAGAAGATTTGGCGCTTCTCTCAACGATATAGAGGGCGGGAGGAAAACTCTTTTTGTAATAGGTTCGCCGGATTATATTTTGGAAAATTCCCAAAGCGTTTTGAAAAGCGGTAAAATTTCCGCGTTTTCCGCGCCCGATAAAAAAATAATGGAAAACGAGATAGAAAAATACGCGATTCAGGGTTCGCGCGTCGTGGGTGTCGCTTTTAAGGAAACCGATTGGGATATGATACCGCGCGAGACCGATCATCGTTTCGGTGAACTTGTTTTTTCCGGATTTATATCTTTTCACGATCCCTTAAGGCCCGATATAGACAAGGCGGTTGAAGCCGCGCGGCAGGCGGGTATTTTAACCGTGATGATAACGGGCGACCACGAAAAAACGGCGGAAAAAACGGCGGAAGAGGCGGGAATCGCCGGCGCGGGTGCCAAAGTTTTGTCGGGTAAAAGTATCGATGAAGCGGACGACGAAAAAATGAAAGAATTGGCGCGTGGAACGAAAATTTTCGCGCGGATTTTGCCGCACCAGAAGTTGAAGATAGTAAAGGCATTTCAGGCAAACGGAGAGACCGTTGCCATGGTGGGGGACGGAATTAATGACGCGCCCGCGGTCAAGAGGGCCGAAGTCGGAGTGTCTGTCGGTTCCGGTACCGAGGTTACGAAAGAAGCGGCCGATATCGTGCTTCTAAACGACAGTTTTTCGATTTTGATTTCCGCGGTGGAAGAGGGGAGAAGGGCGCTTGTGAATTTGAGAAAGATAGTTTTGTATCTTTTGTCTACCGGTTTCAGCGAGATAATTTTGCTTTGCTCCGCGCTCGCGGCCGGTCTGCCTTTGCCTGTTTTGCCCGCGCAAATTCTCTGGGCCAATATCGTGGAGGAAGGATTTATGAATTTCGCTTTCGCGTTTGAGCCGTCAGACAAGTCAAACATGAAAAGAAAGCCGTCTTTTTTCGCCGGTGGCGGGATTTTCGAGAAGGAGACCGGCAGGCTGCTTTTTTTGGTTTCTTTTACGACAAGCATGTTTCTTGTCGCGCTTTTTGTTCTCCTTAACAACGTTTTCGGATACGAGATAGAAAAAACGCGTTCGATAATTTTTGCCGCCATATCCGTTGATTCGGTATTTTTCGCGTTTTCCATAAAAAATCTTTCGAAATCAATCTTTTCCATAAATATTTTTTCGAATATTTATCTCGTTGTTTCCGTGTTGATAAGCCTTGTTTTTTTGTGTGGAGCGCTTTTTTTCAGGCCGCTAATGGATCTTTTGTCGGTCGTTTCTTTGAATTTTTATGAACTCTTGCTCGTGGCTTTAATAGGCGTTTTGAACGTGGCTGTGATAGAATTTGGAAAGTATTATTTCATAAGGCGTCCCGCCAAAATTGCAGGATAAAATGTTGGTTTATATTTTTGTATTCATTTTTTCTTTTTTCATGCTCGCGCGCTCGAGCGATATATTGGTGCGCTCGCTTACAAATATTTCGCGGATTTTCGGTCTTTCCGAATACGTTATAGCTTTTGTTTTTATGAGCGTGGCGACGTCGCTTCCCGAACTTTTTGTGGGCATTTCTTCGGTTGTTACGGACGGAGAAAGTTTTTCTTTCGGCAATATAATCGGCGCTAATTTTTTGAACCTTACTCTTGTTTCCGGCGTTGCCGCTGTTTTGGCCGGCGGCCTTCAGATTGAAAGCAAGATTTCCCGAAAAAACTTTTTGTTTATTTCTTTTATGGTTTTGTTGCCTGTAATACTGGCGACCGACGGAATTTTATCCAGGATAGACGGGGCGGTTTTATTGTTTGTGTTCGCGCTTTATATAATAGCGGCCTTTTCCGAAAAAAATTACTTTTCGAGAACGCTTGATGATATCAAGCCGAAATTTTTTTTCGACAAATCGGTTTTCACGCAAATGGCGCTCGCGGCGTCCGGTTTGTTTCTTCTTGTTTTGGGCTCTTTTGCCATTTTGTATGCCAGCGAATATATAGCGGCGCGCTTTAATATGAGTAGCGTGCTTTTCGGGCTTGTGTTCATATCCGCGGGAACAGTTATGCCGGAGCTTGCTTTCGGCATACGGTCGGTTCTTTTAAAGCATGGCTCGATGTCGGTGGGGACATCGCTTGGCAGCGTCGCTTTTAATTCCGCTTTTATTTTGGGGCTTGTTTCTCTTATGAAGCCGGTAGTTTTGCCGATAAATCATCAGTATTACTTTATGGCTCTTTTTATCGTTTTGGCGCTTGTTTGTTTCAACATGTTCGTTTTTTCAAAAAATATTTTGTCGAGAAAAGAAGGTTTTATTCTTTTGTGGCTTTATGTTTTTTTTCTCGCCGCGCAATATTTTACCGGCGGTTTTTAATGTGTTAATATTGTATTTATAATATGAGCAATTTCACCACTACATTATTTTTGATAGTCGCCGGAGTCGTTGTCGGCATGTTTATGGCGTGGATATCCTTCGGCAGAAAAAGGAAAGTAGACGCCGAATTTGCCAAGTTTAATCAGGCGTTTCTTCTTATTCAGAATCAGATACAAAATGTGGTAAAAACCCTTGATTCGAAACTGGGGGAGCATAACAAGACCATTACCGAGCAGAATAAAACGGTCCAACAGCATGTGGCGATGCAATTTTCCCAAAGCGCGAAAATCATCCGCGACGTTACGGAAAGACTAACCAAGCTTGATGAAACAAACAGGCAGGTGGTGAATTTTTCCGACCAATTGAGAAAGCTTCAGGATGTGCTTCAGAATCCGAAACAAAGAGGCGTTTTGGGAGAATATTACCTTGAAACCGTTTTAAAAAACGTTTTGCCTCCGAACAGGTTTCAGATGCAGTATAAATTTCCCGACGGAGTTATTGTTGACGCGGTTATATTTCTCGACCAGGGAAAAATTTTGCCCATAGATTCCAAATTTTCTCTTGAAAACTACAACAGGCTTCTTGAAGCGCATGATCCTCAGGAAACCGAACGCCTTGAAAAGCAGTTCAAATCCGACGTGAAAAACAGGATAGATGAAACATCGATATACATCAGGCCTTCCGACAACACGATGGATTTCGCTTTTATGTTTATTCCCGCGGAGGCCATTTATTACGATTTGCAGGTCAATCAAGTCGGGGCGATAAAAAGCAACACGCGCGATCTTTTGGAATACGCTTATATAGAGAAAAAAGTCATCATAGTTTCGCCGACTTCTTTTATGGCTTATCTTCAGACCGTGCTTCAGGGGCTTCGCGCGCTTCAGATAGAAGAGTCGGCGCGGGAGATAAGGAAGAGAATAGAGGATCTCGGAAGACACCTGAAATCCTACGAGGAATTTATGGCAAAGCTGGGGAATAATCTCGGAACGACGGTTAACGCTTATAACAGCGCTTCGAAAGAATTCAAAAAAATAGACAAGGACATATTGAAGATCGCGGGAACGGGCATGGGAACGGATCTTCCTGTCATAGACAAGCCGGAGGCGGAATAACGGTCACGAATTACAAAGTTCGCATTTTAGATTATCGGGCAGCTATTTTTTTGCCGTTAAAATTCAACCAGATAGCGGTTTGACGAACATTTTTTTATTGCTATAATAAGCCAATATAAAATTATAAGGTTTTAAGCGTTCGCAATGCGAATTTTCATCAATCGGATATGAATAAAACAACGGAAAATAAGGCCGGAAAAAGTAAAAAGAAAACGGCCGAAAAAACGGAAAAAAAGGAGGTTAAAGTCTCAAAAACAACAAAAATCAACAAGGATAATTTCGCGGTCATAGAAACCGGCGGGAGGCAGTTTCTGGTTTATCCGGGAATGAAACTAAAGGTAGCGAAGCTTAAAAGCGCGCCCGGTTCTGCGGTGTCTTTCGACAAAGTGCTTCTTGTGTCCGTTGGCAGTGATTTGAAAATCGGCGCGCCGTATGTTTTCGGAGCGTCAATTTCCGCGGAATTTTCCGGAAATGTGCGCGGAGAGAAAATAGAAATGGCAAGGTATAAATCAAAAACCCGCCGTTTGAGGCGGCAGGGGCACAGGCAGGAGTATTCCGAAGTTGTTATCGGCGATTTTTAAAGGCGCTTTCGATTGTATCTTTATCGCTGTATTCGAGTTCCGTTCCCGTAGATAAGCCGCGTCCAAGGCGGCTTATTTTTATTTTTTTCTCCGATGCCGCCGGTTCGAGTATTTTTTCTATGTATTTTGAGGTGTTATCTCCTTCAAGCGTGGCGCTGAAAGCCAGGATTATTTCTTTTAGCGTATTTTCTTTCGTTTCTTTTTCTATTTTTTTATAAAGGTCTTTAAGCGCGATGTCTTCCGGCATGTTTTTCCCGACGAGCGGCACCAGTCCTCCGAGTATGAAATATTTTCCCTTGTAAAAACCGGTTTTTTCAATATTTTCAAAATCAATATCTTTTTCCACAATCAGGAGTTCGCTGGCGTTCCTGGTTTTTTCCTCGCATATTCCGCATGAATTATGACCGGGTTTTTTCCCGAAAAAACGGCGGCAATCCGGACAGCGCGCCACCTCTTTTTTAAGTTCGGAAATTGATTTCGCGAATCTCTTGAGAAAGTCGTCGTCCTGGTTCAAAAGATAATATACGAAACGCCTGGCTTGGCGGGGACCGATGCCGGGCAGTTTCTCAAAGTATCCCGATAGTTGAGAGATTGAAAAAAACATTTTGTTACGATTTCAGAAATTCTTCTTCGGCCGACGAGTCGGGCGAAAAATCGTCCGCTTGCGGCGCTTCGTCGCTTATGTATCCTTTTTCCAGATCGGTGAAGCTGGTCTTTTCCGCGTTGAAATAAAGCTGAAGCTGTCCCGTCGGTCCGTTTCGGTGTTTTTCTATGAGGATATCGGCTATATTTTGGCGCGGGGTATCTTTTTTGTATTTGTCTTCGCGGTAAATGAACATAACAACGTCCGCGTCTTGTTCTATGGAACCGGAATCCCTGAGGTCGGAAAGACGGGGAATCGGGGGGTGTCTCATTTCGACCGCGCGCGACAGCTGGGAAAGCGCGAGAATAGGAATATCGAGTTCGCGCGCCAGCGATTTAAGAAAGCGCGAATTTTCCGTCATCTGCTGAACTATGGAATCGCTATCGCGTCTCGGTATCATAAGCTGGAGATAATCAACAACGAGAAGACCTATCCCGTGTTCGGCGTGAAGCCGGCGCGCTTTGGCGCGCATTTGTATTACGTTTGCCGAAGGGTCGTCGTCGATAAAAATAGGAGCTCGAGACAGGCGGTCTATGGCATCGTTTAGCCGTGTGTGGTCATCCCCCTGTTTCGAGATTTTTCCGGAACGCAGACGCCATAAATCGACGTCGGCTTCCGCCGACAGAAGCCTGTCCACTATCTGCGCCGCGGACATTTCAAGGCTGAATATCCCGACAGGCGTTTTCCCTTTGATGGCCGCGTTTCTGGCTATGTCCAGAGCGAGCGATGTTTTTCCGACCGAAGGCCGCGCCGCAAGAATGACCAAGTCGGCTTTCTGAAGACCGTTGAGCTTCATGTCGAGCGTTTCGAATCCGGTTGTTACGCCACGGAGCTTGTCCGTGGATTTGTTGAGCATGTCTATCCTTTCCCAAGCTTCTATAAGCGCGGTTTTGAGGTGAGTGAATCTCTGGTTGATGAATTTTGTTATGGTGAATATTTTCTGCTCAGCGTGATCAAGGAGAACGTCAACATCTTCGTGCTCCTGGTATCCCAGATCGGAAATGAATTCCGACGCCGCGATAAGATCTCTTAAAATTTTCTTTTTTCTGACTATTTTGGCGTAATAATCGGCGTTTGATGCCGTTGGGACGCTGTTTATCAGCCTTGAAAGGTAAGTGTTTCCGCCGATATATTCGAGTATGTCCAGTTCTCTTAACGCGCTTGAAACAGAGAGAATGTCTATGGGTGAACCTTTTTCAAAAAGAGCATGTTCGGCTTTGTAGATATTTTTGTGAATTTCGCTGTAAAAATCATCCGGGTGCAAAAGATCGGCCACTTTATTTATGGCTTCAGGATGGAGCATGAGCGAACCCAAGACGGACATTTCCGCTTCAAGGTCATTGGGCGGCACTTTCATGTTTTGCATAGTTGATTGATTTTAGCTTAATGATTTATGTTTATATGATTCCAGATTTTAAAGAAATGCTCAAGGAACAAAACGGGGATAATCTGTGTTTTTTAAAGTCTTTATTTTTTTGGGGTAGGAATCGATTTGTTATGGACTTTTTGTAAATTTTTAGTATAATATAAATAAATTTAAAAGATTCGCGGAGGTGATTTATGAAGGGAATAGCAAGGGCTTTTCGCGCGATGTCCCGCGCTTCCGACAGATGGCGGGAAATAAGGAAAGAGTTGGCGGATGATAAAGTTTTTACGGAGAAATATTGTCGCGTACCTAAGAAGGGAGAGTTCTTTATTGAAGATTCGTTTGTTGTTTGCATGCCGGATGACGGATGTTTTCCGGAACAAACCAAGAAAAAGCCCGCTTTCGCGGGTTTTTCTTCTATTGCTTTTTTATTATTTTTGTGGTATAATGAACAGGAGATTGAAAAACAAAAAACGCAAAGAGAGGGGATATTGAAATGAGCGTGAAGAAGAAAGAAAAGAAAGAATCCGTAATAAAAAATGGTTTTGGAGCCTGTTGGCTCTCTTTGCAATCGGTTTGTGGGATTTTTGTGGGGTTGTATCCGGCGACCCTTGGTTATATAATCGCCGC
>CAZVBU010000016.1:3733-11045 GCA_964625935.1 uncultured Candidatus Saccharibacteria bacterium | reverse complement strand
CGCATCAATATAAAAGATGAAGGTATTTTCGAATTTGTTACCGGCCGGGGCTGGTATTTTATCGTCGATAAGAACGATAACTGGCAAACGGCTATTTTGAATATGGAGATGGTTATTCGTGAGATTATAAAAGAAGATCTTGAAGAAATAGAGCATATAGATTTGCGCTTTCAGAACAAGATTTTTTATAAAAGGTACGAATAATGCCGGAAAATAATAAGCAATTTGTTTCTTATCTTGCGGTCGTATTTACGGTTGTCGCGTTTTTATCCGCGCCCGTTCTGGGTTACCTGGGCGCGCGTTTCGCGTATTACTCATTGGGGTATGAAGATGTTGGAGTTCCGGCGGCTGAAAATGAAACGGCGGGGCGGGAGAAAAACGCGCCCACAAGAATAGAAAGTAGGAAAATCGAAACGAACGATAGAGTATTTCCGGCTGACGAAAGCGATTACGCGATTAAAAACACCGTTTTGGCGGATCAGGAACTGACTATTCCGGAGAAGGGTAAATTTATTAAGGCTGATTTGGAGAATATGACAATCGGTCTTTTTGAGAACGGACTCGATGTGGGCTCGTATAAGATAGTTTCGATAGGCAGAAAGGGGACGCCGTGGGAAACGCCTGTCGGACTTTACCGCGTTTTGTCAAAGGAAGAAAAGCACTTTTCTTCGATAGGCAGTGTTTGGATGCCTTGGAGCATCCAGTTTTTCGGCAATTATTTTTTGCATGGCTGGCCCTATTATTCCGGCGGCGCTCCGGTGGCGAAAGGCTATTCCGGCGGGTGCATACGCATGGAAACCGGAGACGCGAAGCGTGTTTATGAATTTGCCGATAACAATACGCCCATTGCGGTTATTTTCGGGGAAAACGAAGATTTGCCTTTTGTTGTTTCGTCAAAGCCGTATTTTTTTCTTAAGAACAAAAAATCTTTTCCGGCAGTTTCCGCGTCTTCTTATCTTATCGCGGATATAGGCACCGGTCTTGTGATAAAAGAAAAGAACAGCGGTTCGAAATATCCGATAGCCTCTGTGACAAAACTTATGACAGCCCTGGTTTCTCTGGAAGCGATAAATCAGTATTTGCCGGTTACGGTTTCGAAGACGGCGGTTGAAACTTACGGTGACGCCGGTTTGCTTAAGGCCGGAGACAAGCTGGCGGTATCCGATCTTTTGTATCCTCTTCTTCTCTCGTCTTCAAACGACGCGGCGACCGCGCTTGCCGAACAGATGGGGTTGGGGCGTTTCGTTTCTCTCATGAATGAAAAATCCCGCTCGATAGGGCTTTCAGACACGAGTTTTGACGATCCGAGCGGGCTCGATAGTGATAATGTTTCGACTGCCGAAGATTTGTTCCGGTTGGCGAGATATATTTATCATTCCAAAAATTATATTTTGAAGATAACTCAAAAAAAAGAGCATAAGATTGAAGAAGCGGGCGGAGCGCCTCTTTATCACTGGTACAATACGAATAAAATTCTTTTAAACGACGGTTTTTTGGGCGGGAAAAACGGATATACGCCGGAAGCTCGGGAAACTTCCGTTTCTTTGTTTACGGTAAAACTGGGTGAATTTTCGGAAAGAAATATAGCCATTGTTGTTCTTTCTTCGGAACGGCGCGAGGAAGATGTTGCCGCGATGCTTAACTGGGTGAAATCCGAAGTTTATTATTCCGAAGAAGTCGCGCTTGGAGAGAACAAAATAAGCGTTTTGTTCGCGGGCGACATAATGCTCGGAAGGGGGGTTGAGGCGTCGGTTGCGAGAAATGGCGGAGATTTTTCTTTTCTTTTTGAAAAAACGCAGCCTGTTAAGAACGCGGATATCGCTTTCGGTAATCTCGAGGGTCCGGTTTCCGACAAGGGGCAGGATTTAAAAAATTTGTATTCGTTTCGATTTGCCACTTCGTCTCTTGAGGCGTTGTCCATGGCAGGCTTTGATGTTTTGTCTGTTGCCAATAACCACGTGGGCGACTGGGGGCGCGAAGCATTCGATGATACCTTAAGCCGTCTTAACGAAAAAAATATTTTGGCTGCCGGCGGCGGATTTGATTTGGAGTCGGCGTCTGGTCCGGTTGTTGTCGAAAAAAAGGGCGTAAAATTCGGGTTTCTCGCGTTTAGCGACGTCGGTCCGAATTGGCTTGAGGCCAAAGCCACATCGAGCGGTATCCTTATTTATGATGAGAAAACTTTTTCTTCAATTGTCGGCAAGGCTTCCCGCGCTTGTGACGCCTTGTTTGTTTCTTTGCATTTTGGCGACGAATATAAAGAAAAACCGGATGACAGGCAGAAAAAAATAGCGAGGAAAGCCATAGACGCGGGAGCAAAAGTCGTCGCGGGCCATCATCCGCATGTTGTTCAGGATTTGGAATATTACAAAAAGGGAGTGATAGCGTACAGTTTGGGGAATTTTGTTTTCGACCAAAATTTTTCCGGCGAAACAATGTCGGGTCTTGTTTTGGAACTTGTGTTTTCCGGAAAAGATATAATTTCAGTTAAAAAATACGACGTGAAGATAAACAATAAGTTTCAGGCGGAAATAAAAGAAAATAACCAATAGTTAATGAAATTGATACGATAATCGTCGGCTTCAAAATTATTAAAAACAGCGTCTTTTTAAAGACGCTGTTTTTAATAATTGGTTTTAGTCCAGTTTGTAAATGAATATTGATGTCCCCGCGCGCGCGACCGGCGTGAGTCCCTTGAGCCACGAGTAGGTGTCTTCCGGTTTCTGGATAAAATTATCCACTGGCCTCGCGTGCGAACCCATGAGATACGTGAGGGATATCGCGAACCATTTTATATCGGCGGGTTTGCCACGCGACGACCACCATGGTTCAAATTGTTCTCCAAAGTAATATTTTGGATTTCCTCCACCAAAATAATCTATGGCGATTTTTTCTATGGGTTTGCCGGGTTCAATGGAAATTTTATTACCTATGCATTGTTCCGGGGACAGTGTTTGAGAGCATCTGTTATATTTTTCAACCCAATCTTTCAGGCGTTTCAGATCCTGCCCCCAGTCATAGTTTGAGTCCGTGGCAATTTTGTATCCCTTGGCGGTTCCTCCGGCAAGTTCGTTGTAAAAAGAAAGATAATAGGGGAAAGAAATAAGCGTTACGATTATCATCCACGCGAGAAGGATTATGGAAAACATAAGTTTCGGCGCCGGTCTTGTGTATTTTGTCCAAAGATTTTTGACTGATTGCAGGAACCCCGAAGATGTTTCCGCGTCCGCGCTTTTTACCCACCTTACAATTTGCCTCGATATCATAAGGTAGATGAATGGAAACGTGGGAAGCACATGACGGACGCCGATGTTTAGCGGGCTTGATATCGCCTGGAGCCAGTAAATGGCGATGAATATAATTGAAGCGGTCAGAACGAAGTTTTCCTTCATCCAGCCGAGTATCCCCGCCATATTTTTACCGGCGCTTTGCTTTATGTTTTTTACGCCGAGGATTAAAGCAATCAGAGTAAAGATATGGAACGCCAGATGTTCTTTAAGGAGATAAAGGAGCGGGAAATAGTATGACCACCCCGAGGCCGATATTTGTCCGACAAAATACGTCGTATTGCCGCCGGCGGCTCTTTGCATAACCATAAGAACGCCCAAAAAATAGTGCCCCAAGGACCGGAATACCGGCGTTTCCGCCATCCAGATAACAAGATTTGAGAGAGGTTTCAGGCCAAAAGAGGACAGAAGAAAATTTGTTTCATTTGCCTGTTTTTCCGGAGGGTAGTTCCATGTGTGGAAAGCGTAAACGGGCCAGATGAGAGCGACGCCTATGAGCCCGATAATGATTATTTGTCCCATCATTTTCGCTTCGTCTTTTATAAAATTTTTCCAGTTGAAATTCCCGTAATGCCTTAAAAATACCCAGAGTCCGCCGTAAAGGACGAATATGGGGGCGACTATAACAAGGGAGAATTTGAGAAGCTGGGCTATGCCGAACGCTACGCCGGAAATCAGAAGCCACTTTTTTTCCTTGCCTTTAAAATTATCATCGTTTTGGGCCAGATCTTTTTTGGTGAGGAAAGTCAGAAAAGAAGAAATGGCGATAAAAAATCCGAACGCCGCGCCGAGATCGGTGGTTACGTAACGCGAATGAGCTATGAATGTCGGGGAAAACGCAAAAAAGAAAAGCGCCAGAAGACCGACTTTGTCGCCGTATAGCGAGCGGACCCATCTGAAAAGAAGCCATCCGAAAAGAAGCGCCACAAGCATTATCGGCAGGCGCGACCAGAAGATTATCCTGTCGGCGTCGTTTCCCGATTCGTATATGAAAATTCTGCCCATATCCCATTGTCCGTTGATATAATCTTTCCATTCTTTTATGTCTGTCGGAAAATTGAGATTAAGAAAAAGAAGAGGAACGGCGGAGAGGTCTTTTATAAGAGGCGGATGCTCCGGATTGAGGCGGTAATCTTTTTGGCTGAGGTATGAATACGCGGACGGTATGTGCGCCAATTCGTCCATTGTGGCCGAATCGTTAAGCGCGGAAAAATACAGGAGAACGGCCATGATGGCCAGCATCGAAATTGCGAGAAGCCGTGTTGTTTTGTTCATATTTTTTGATTATTTATAAAATTAATTATTTTTTTTATTCTTATAATAACAAAAACGAATTAATTATTCGGGGTTTTTAATAATTTTTGAGCATCGCGAATCCGGCTTCCGACGACAGTTTCATGCCAGGGTTTCCATTTTTTATTTTTTCGCGGATTTTCCAGTCGGTTTCAAGCGTCACGGCCACGCATTTTTCGGCGCATCTTATATTTTCCGCGTCTTCCGGAAGAATATATTTTATGTTTTTTTCGGCTTGCCTTTCTCCCGTGTAGGTATCGGTGAAAAACATTACTGTTTGGGCGGGCATCGGAATGCCTTTCGCGAGCACGCCGTCGGAATTCACTATCACGTATTTTTCGATGTCGTTTGGCATTTTGTCCAGGTGCCGGCCTATTTCGGCGTAGCGGCCGTTGAAAGCGTTATATGTGTTTACGTTTGTCGCCCAATTGTTGAAATATTTTGAAAAAGTATTCAGGAAATAAACCACGAAAGTCGCGGCCAGGAGGATTTGAAGCGCGATTTTTATCCGCTTGAGCTGATTTGCCGAGCCCGGGTATTCCGCGGACATTTTCGCGAGCCATTCTTTTGTGGCGAGTATCATTCTTTCAAGCCCTATCGCGGCGAGAATATATATCGGTGGTATAAGAAGGATTGACCGCAAAGCGTGGGGCAAGCCTTCGTTTGAAGTGACGACAGGCAGAAGCATAAGAAATATCCAAAGCGCCAAAAAGAACGGAACTTGTTTTGGCGCGAGCGCTTCGTTTTCGTTTTTATATTTTCCTCGGACGTTTTTTATTGACCACCAGATTCCCGCGAGGAAAAATATGGCAATAGGCCACCACAGCGAGGGGGAGCCCGCGAGGTTGTGTCTCCAGTTGAAATCACCGATAACGAAAAACATTCCGACGGTTTTTATTATATTAAAAGATAGATCTTTCAGTGTGTGTTCGGAGGAAAAAACCGAAACTTGCGAGGTTCTGCCCATGAAATCTTGCGGATTTTCCAGAAAATAAATCCCCAGCGGCAGGAAAGCGAGAAATGACGCGAAGATGTATACTGCTATGAATTTTTTTCCGTTATTTTTCCATAGTGTGGCAAAAGGAATAAATGCCAGCGCGGGAATGGCGCGGAAGGCGATGTATGTGTGAAGTCCAAATCCGAGCATCAGCCCTCCCGCGGATGATGCGATATATTTTTTTACGGATGAACTTCCGTTTGTTTTCGCCGATTGATTGGCGCACCAGTAAAGAAGCACGAAGGACCATATTGAAAACATCGGCGCCATTATCGCCCGGAAAGCGATGCGGGAAAAAATAAGGTGCCAGAAGCTTGCGGCGACAAAAAAAGCGGCGAATAGGGCAACTCGTTCTTTTTTGACGAGTTGGCGTGTGAGAAAATAAATTCCCAATACGGTAAGCGTGCCGAAAAGAGCGGAAAGTCCGCGCAGAGCCCACGATTCGTTGCCAAAAATACTTATGGAAAAAGCTATCATATTCATGAACATTCCTTCGCGTCCGTTGTTTTCAGAGTAGAACCATTTGTATTCGCCTGTTTTTAGCGCTTCGAGCGCGTTATTGCCGTTCATCGCTTCATCGTGATAGAGCCCCGGGGGGTATTGGTCTATTTTATAGAAACGCAAAAAAGCCGCTACGACGACAATCAACATCAACCAAAAAAACAGGGCTTTTTTACTCATACTGTTATTTTAAGCCATTGTCGTATTTTTTCCACACAATTTGGGGACAAAAAAACAAAAAATTAACAAGTAACAATTAACCAAATAACAAGTAATAAATAACAAGTAGCAAGCAAAAGTTAATAATTAATAATTGGCAAGCAACAAGCGGCAAGAAAAAGGAAAGTTTTTTGTCCACTTTTCAGACATTTTTTGTTTTTCAGTCTTTTAAAATAATGTTAAAATCAATAAGTATGGATACAATTCCGAACAACCCGGAAAAACTGACCCCGCAAACCGAGAGAGAGATGCTTTCGAGGCAATTAGCCGAAGCCGTACCGGAGCACGCAAAAGAAATAATAAAAAACCACCTTGACCAGGCCCCGGAAAAGGTTTATTCGGATAATTTTATTATTGATAAAGATCAGATAGCTGTCGCGGCCGCGCAGATAAAAAATCCGGAATTCGGCCAGAGACGCGAGCAAATAGGCAGTCTTCTGAATATGGTTGAATCAAAGGGGATTTTGCCTATGGCCTCAATAATTAAAAATTTGCCACCCGATATGGAAGATGAATTTCACGATCTTCTTATTTCGTACCTTCGCGGGCAGGAAGACATAAAAAATGCCTGATTTATCTTCATTTTTCAATTCATTCATTCTGTTTTTCGGTTTTTTGTGCATTGTCGCGGCTTTCGGCGCTTTTTACTATATCTGGAAGATGAAAAAACAGCGTTATCTTGAAAGCGCGCTGCATTTTTCTCTTTACGAAGTTAGCTTGCCGCGTGTCAGGCGGGATCCAAATAAATCATTAAAAGATCTCATAGCCCCGATGGAGCAGTTTTTCACCGGGCTCGCGGCCTTCAAATATTTCGCGCTTGAAATAGTTTCTCCTTCGACCGAAAACGAGACCAATTTTTATGTTGCCGTTCCGAGGATGCAAGCGGGGCTTCTCGAGCGCCAGGTTCATTCGGTATTTCCTTCGGCGGAAATACGCGAAGAAAAAAGCGATTATAATATTTTTAAGCAAACCGGCTGTCATGCCGGCGCAATAGCACTCCTCAAGAACAATCCGG
>CAZVBU010000016.1:0-3723 GCA_964625935.1 uncultured Candidatus Saccharibacteria bacterium | reverse complement strand
AAAGCATCTTCTAAGGTGGGATTTTGGTTCTCAGAGGTTTTGGCCAATACTTTTTCTCTGTTCGACCCGAAAGCCGAAGGAGGGGCTCTGCAGGTAATGGTGATGCCTCAGGAAGGCAGGTTCGCCAAAAAATTAATCAAGGTAATGGAAAACATGCGCAAAGGCAGCGGGCTCAAAGAGGCGTATGAAGAAGTGAACAAGGATTTGTTCGGCCAGATGGCCGATATGATAAAGCAGATGGCTTTCGGCAAAAAGGACGACCCATCCATGAAACCGGAATTTCAGGCCCTTTCGGCGCACCGCGAGGATCAGATAAATTTTCTGAAAACGAAAATAGCGCGCCCGATAATGAAAGTGAATATCCGGCTTGTGGCTTCGGCGCAGACGCAGGACAGGGCGGACGCGGTTTTGGAACAGATGAAAGCGATGTTTGATCATTTTTCGCAACCGCAGGCGAACGCTTATCAGTTTTTTAAAATAGAAGGCAGGAGGCAGAAAGGATTTTTCTTCGATTATTCTTTCCGCCTTTTTAACGATAATTATTTTATTTATCTAAACACGGCGGAACTCGCAAGTTTGTTTCATTTTCCGACCTTCGAGCTTTCGGCTCCGCGCGTGAAATTTTTGAAATTGAAGCGCGTTATGCCCCCCTCGAATTTGCCGAAAGAAGGGCTTGTTTTGGGCAAAAGCGTCGTGAGAAGCGCGAACGTGCCCGTGTGTCTTTCTCTCGACGACAGGCGACGCCATCTTTACACGATTGGCCAGACCGGCACCGGAAAAACGGCATTCATGAAAAATTTGATAATGCAGGATATAAGGGCGGGGGAAGGGTTGTGTTTTATAGATCCGCACGGCGATACGGTGGACGATATTCTGGGTTTGATTCCTCCCGAACGCTGGGAAGACGTTATCTATTTCAATCCGGGAGACATCAATAACCCCATGGGGCTTAATATGCTTGAATACGATGAAAGATTCCCGGAACAAAAGACCCTTATAGTGAACGAGCTTCTGGAAATTTTCGACAAGCTCTTCAATATGTCGGTAGCGGGAGGGCCGATGTTTGAGCAATATTTCAGGAATTCCGCGCTTCTTGTCATGGACGACCCGGATTCGGGCAGTACACTCCTGGAAATAGCGAGAATTTTTTCAAGCCCCGATTTCAGGAAACTTAAGCTGTCGAAATGCAAAAATGAAATGATAAAAAGCTTTTGGCGCGATGTCGCAGAAAAAGCGGGCGGCGACGCGTCTCTTCAGAACATGGTGCCTTATATCACTTCAAAATTCGATAATTTTTTGACCAACGAAATTATGCGCCCCATTATTTGTCAGCAGAAGTCCGCTTTTAATTTTCGCGATATCATAGACAATCAGAAAATATTTCTTGTTAATCTTTCGAAAGGACGGCTGGGCGAAACAAACGCGTATCTATTGGGCATGATTCTTGTCGGCCGGCTTACTATGGCCGCGATGGGAAGGGCCGATATTGTTGAGGAGCGCAGAAAGGATTTTTACCTTTACATAGACGAGTTTCAAAATGTCACGACAAAATCGATAGCCGTTGTTTTGTCCGAAGCGAGAAAATACCGTTTGGCGCTCACTGTGGCGCATCAATTTATCGCGCAGATGCAGGAGGAGATAAAGAAAGCTGTTTTTGGAAATGTCGGTTCAATGGCGGTATTTCGTGTTGGCACCGAAGACGCGGAATTTTTGGCGAAATATTTTGAGCCGGTGTTTACCGCCGACGATCTGGTTACGATTCCCAATTATAACGCTTACGTTAAGCTTCTTTTGGGAGGGGAGTCGGGCGCGCCTTTCAATATGGAAACGCTCGTTCCGGAAAAAGGAGACCCCGCAATGGCGGAAAAGGTGCGCCAGCTTGTCGCGGTCAAGTACGCGCGCCCGAGAAGCGTGGTTGAAGAGGAGATACAACACAGGTACACGCAAAGTATGATAAAGCAGGCGGCGCAAGATTCAAAGTCGCAGGCGCAGGTTGGATACGATAAGCCATAATTAAAAAATCAAAAGTCAAAATTATTGAAAATTATTCGTAGTATCCGGATTTGCCTTTGTGGATTCGGATTATTATAAAAAATATGCAAAATAATAAAAAAGATTATCTTATAGCGGCGGTTGCCGCTTTGGTAACGGTGGCGTTTTTAACGCCCATGCTGAAGAATATAAAAATAGGCAGGGGGGCGATAGTGTATGCGCTTTTTTTGGTTGTGCCGGTTTGTTGGATATTCGGCATCTGGCTTGGAAGATTTTTGGCGCGATGGCTCAAATTTATGAGGCAATTCGCTCGGTTCGTGGTCGTGGGATTTTTGAATACGGCCATTGACTTCGGTATTTTGAATATTTTGAGTATTGTGACCGGAGTTGTCGCCGGAATAAAACTCGGGGGTATCAATATCGTTGGTTTTGCCATTGCCGCGACGAACAGTTATTTTTGGAACAAGCATTGGGTTTTTCAGAAAGAAGTTCAGGAAACGGGACCGGTAGCCAGTCCGCAGGCGAAACCGGGCGAGTCCGAATCGGGCAAGGAAAAGCCGGCGGGAGCGGATGTTTTGCCGTTTATCGCGGTAGCCGTTACGGGCGCTTTGATAAACAGCGGAATTGTGGCTTTGCTTACGTGTTCTTGTTTTACTTCTTTTTTGTCGGGAGTTCCGGTTCTGGGAGGCATGGACGCGCAAAGGTGGTTTAATATCGCCAAGGCGTGCGCCACCGCTTTTGCTTTGGTTTGGAATTTCATTGGGATGAAGATATTTGTTTTTAAGAGATAACCGGTTTAAAGTTGGTGTTTTATAGTTGGTAATTATCGGTTTTCAAAACGATGGGAAAATATAAAAAAATCTTTTTATTTTTACTGGTTATTTTTTTTGTTTTTTCTATACCCATAGCGTACGCGCTGATTTAGGACCGAAACCTACGGAAAATTTTCAAATTAAGTTAAACGGCAGGAATATTTCTTTGGTTGTGGAAGAAAGCAAATTGATGCAATGCTTAGATAGTTCTTGCGTTAATTTTAAAGCGTTGGAAGATTATGGTCCTCAGCGCTTTAGTTGTTTTTGCGCCGATACGGCGAAAGATCCGTGTAGTGAATATGTTTGTGATTCGATGGCTTATGGTTATAAGCGTTATCAGAAACTGGTATTAAAGTTTTCCGATAAAATAAGAGAAAGCAATGTTTTTGAAACCACAAGAGCGCTTAACGATTCTTATATAGTTTACGTGGAAGAAAACGGACTCTTGGTAAAAAATACGACTCCCGTAATTCCGAAGTACGCCATAGATGATTTTTTGTTGTCTCTCGCGATAACAATTTTTGCCGAATCTTTTATTGCTTTTCTTTTTCGTCTTAAGTATAAATTTATTCCGAATGTATTTTTGTTGTATGTGGCGGGAGTAAATCTGATAACCGTTCCTTTTATATGGTATGGTTTAGGACCGGTTATTGGTTTTTTCGGACTTTCCGGCGTGTTGGCCGATTACGGTATTCACTTGCTTTTATTGTTGGTTCTTTTTGAGGCGTTTCTTTTGTATATGGCTCTCGGCAGAAAGTTAGAATTTAAATATCCGCTACTTGTCAGTATTGTTGCGAATTTTGCATCGTATTTTTTTGGGGGATTATGGCTTATGGTTTTAAGCCCGATTCTTGGTATTTTATTTTCGTGATTTTTTTGATTACTTTTTTGTTTATTTTTTGGCAAAATAAAAAAGCTC
>CAZVBU010000015.1:0-11323 GCA_964625935.1 uncultured Candidatus Saccharibacteria bacterium | reverse complement strand
GTGGCGACAGAAAGAGGTATTTACGCGGGCGCGGGTTTTCTCGGACGGTCATTGGTTTACGGAACTATCGGTTGGCTTGCGGCTCCCGCGGTTGCCGCAATATCCGGCGGATTTTTAGCAAGAAAGAGAACAAGAGAAGAATTGAGCGAACGCGATATTATGGCAAGGCGCGGGGAAGACGACGCGAACAGGGAAACCGCGCAGAATGTCGCTTCGGCGGAAGGTCAAAAAACCGGCAGTGAAGGAACCGTTATCAGATTCGGCTTGGCGGATAAGCTGGATAATCTGGCTGAGAAATTGAGCGCGAATCCGACTGACGAGGGGATAAGAATGCTTGAAGACAGAATTGCTTATACCGAAAGAAAAATAGAGGAAGGAAAAGTTGATTTCGGAAATGAGTCGGACAGGATAGCGATACAATCCAAACTTCTCAAGAGTCTTACTTTGGCGAAGTCCGCCGTTATTATGCATCGTGGAGCCGATGTTCGTTTGCTTATGGGGGAAAATACTCCCGAATCCAAAATAAGAGAGCGGTTGGGTTCGTTTCTTGAATTTAGGGATAGCAAAATAGACGAAGCGAGAAAAAGTTTTGTCAGAAAGCAAGTGATAAAAGGCATGGCTTATGGCGCCGGATTCGCTTTTTTGGGCGCCGGAGCGAGAGCTGTATGCGAACATTTTGGCTGGCTTAATAAACCGAAATTTGATTCCGATGAATATTTAAAACAGACGATGGAAAAAATTAACCGCAAAGCGCAGGATTTTTTCGGACCGCAAGGCAAAGGACAGGTTGAATTGGCGTCTGCCCACGGCTCGCGCGTGTTTGAAGTTGAAAACGACCCGGGCGATATGCCACTCGAAGAATTCGAAAAAATGCAAAGAGGAGTTTCCGGTTATACGCCTAAGGCTACGGAGGGCGCTTTCGCTCCGGAGAAACCATATCCCGGAGAAGGCGTTGAACCCGGCGCTTTCGCTCCGGAAAAACCATACCCCGGAGAAGGTGTTGAACCTGGTTGGTTCGAGCAGATGCCCACGGCGAAAGAAAATTTTATCCATACGGTTCAGAAAGGGGAATCGGTTTGGAAAATAATCAAATCTCAGATGGAATCAGCGTATGGCGATAAGTTTAAAAATCTTACACCTTCTCAGAAGACTTATCTTATTGATTCATTTAAAGACAGGGTGGCGGTCGAGCCTGAAAAATTCGGCTTGAAAAATATAGACAGAATAAATATCGGGCAGAAATTGGATTTTTCCTCTTTATTTGAAGATCAAAATGCCGTGTCTAAAGCGTTTGAAAAAACCGGCGCTTTAGCCGAAGCGCAGTCGGTTTCTATAGGAAAAAATAACGGGATTATTTCCGAATGGCAGAAAAATCATCACGGAGTAAAACTTGATACGGAAAAAATAAACGAAATAATTGCTCAGGCGGGAGTGTCTAAGGGCGGAGTGGCAGGACAGGCCGCAATTGAGGCGAGTGGTCCGAGTGGTCAGCCGGAAGGACCATCCGGCGCCGGTTATGAAGCTGACGCGCAAGCTGGCGACGCAGTGTCCGGTTCTGAAAATCTCGCTGGCTGGGAAGAATCGGAAGCTTTAAGACTGGCGGAAGAAGCCGAACGCATGGCGAAAATAGATGAGCTGGAAAATCGGTTTATTGAAAATATTGATTTAAAACCGGCCGAATACGAAGCCGTAAAAGACGTCCGGCTCGGCAGGTTTTTGGAAGTTATGCCGACTTCAAAAAATATGTGGGAGGCGTGGCATACGCCGAACGCCAATTTCGATATTCCGCATGACGGCATGTATGATTTTATGGAGTTTGAGAAGGACGTCAAGCTTGCCGATTTCATCAGGAATCTCAGCCCCGGCGAACAGATGAAAGAAACGATGACCGTGCGCGATTTCGTGAGAATGGCGGTGGAGTCGAGAATCTGAATTTGAAAACCAAAAACTCTCCGCGCAAAACGGAGAGTTTTTGATTTTAGATTATTCGGGAAAATATGAAAACAACAAGGCTCAAAAATACTCCGGTGATAAAAATATTTCTCGCGACATTGAAAAGATTGCGTTTCGGTCTGTAGTAGTATTTGTAGAGATTGTATATTTCCGTTGTCATTTCGCGCGTAATCGATTCTTCCGTTTCGAGTATTTTTTCCATTTCCGGAGAGTAGTCTTCGGCGGACCGGAACGACGCGACTTTTCTGTTGTAGAAAAGACTTTCTTTTTGTCCTCTTTTTCTCATGAATTCCGGCGGGTGTATCGCCATTAGTCCCGTGAATGCCGAAAGCGCCGAAAAAACGGCCAGCGTGAAAAGAAAATATTCGTTTTCTCCTTTTTCAATCTGTGTTCCGGAAAACAGAAAAAGCGCCGAGCTGATGCCTATTATTATATTCGCCTGCGTGTCTATGTGCCGCGAATACTCATCGGCTTTTCTTAAAATTTCGTTCAAAACGCGGATTTTCGATCCCGGGTCAAGTATTTTATTTTCGTCTGTCTTTTGTTCCATAAAAATATTCTATCATTTTTTATTTGTAAAATAAAAACAACCCAAGCAAAAGCCGGGCTGTTTTTGTTTTTTGGTTTGGACGGATTTTACCGGCCGATTCTGAAAAAATTTTCTATTTGCCTTAGAACTGAGTTTATTTTTAGCGAATGGGTTATGCCCGGACTTTTTATGCTTGTTACCAGGCCTACGATTTCCGGGGTTCCATCCCTGAATGTCACGACGATAGAACCGCTATCACCCGGTGAACACAGATTGTTGGATGTGAAATAATGTTCCGGTTCGGAAATATCATCAGTTATTTGGTCGGGTGGAGTAAATTTTTTCGGAGCCGTGTATCCATAGGGATAAATTTTTTTTGGATAGTCTATCCGCTTTGCAGAATTTATTTTTCCTTCCCGCAAGATGAATCCACCCAGATTATACGGTCTTCCGAACGAAATTACCGTTTGCCCCGGCTCCAATTCGTCGCTGTTGCCGAATTTAAGGGCGAGAGGCGGCGTGTTCGCTTCCTCGGGGAATTTGAATAGCGCCAAGTCGCGTATGTCGTCCCTCAAAATTAATTCCACCGGTATTTCTTTCTCTTCGATAAGAATAAAACTATTTTCGTTTTTCAGATTTTTTCTGTCAAGTTTTATCTGTCTCAGCTTTCCTTCGAGGTCGGATGCCGTCACATATAATGCGTACGTCATCGAGGTGTGGGAAAGCGCGAGTATGAATTTTTCTTTTTTCCCCGGGATGTTTACGACAAAAGCGGTAGCCACGTTAATTCCGCAACCGCTTACGTCGGTCTTGAGGGGGCTGTTTTCTTTTGGCAGGAAAAAATTGGTTTTTGTTATGAGCCAGACGGATGATTTTTCTATCGTTTGTTGGAGGAAGTTCAGCGCGCCTTCTGGAAGCGCGACGTTTGAGTCGTATTTTCCGTCGGGTTCTAAAATTTTCAGAGCGGTTTTTAGGCCATTGATTTCGTGATTCTGGCTATCGGTTACTTTCACAAAAATTATAAATACGATAAACACTAAGGCTCCGATAAAGGCCAATGCCGTTTTCGGACCGTTTTTCGCGGTTATTTTTTTCACGGGCGTTCTCCTTTTTCAAAGTCGCGTTTTTTTTATCTGTTTTAGAAATAGCATGAAAACTCGGCACTGTCTATGTTTTAAAAAACGGTTCTATTGCTTATTTTGCCAACTCGTGCTTAATTGTATAAAAGCCGTTTTTAAGCATATTGAAAAAAGAAAAAGGAGAATGGTGGAATGAAAAGGAAAAAACATGACCGCCGCAGTCCGGTTATCGATGTCTTGTTGTATCAAACAAAGCACGCTTTTGAGTTTGGCAAAGAAGATCCTTATTTGGAGAAATTTTTTTTGAATCGCATTGTTGAAACTTCCGGTGAATTTCGCCTCCGGCGTCCTGAACGGGATATGCTTGCGGAGTTGATTTTGAAAGAGTGCGAAAGACCGCTCGGTTATTTGTTTTATAACCTTTTGACGCGGCTTGCGCGTCATGGCGTTTCGGAAGAAACCGCCGAAAAAATTATGAATTTTTTTATTCGTAAAGGTTGCGCGGATTGCGTGAAGCATTTGGTTTGCAACGCGTTTAAAAAAGACAAAACTCTTAACTTGGACCAGATTATTTCCCTGGTCGACAACATGATAAAGAATGATTTTATCAACGGCCAGAGCGAGCGCTCTTTGGATTTTTTTATCGGCGATAATGGACTTTTGGCCGAGCAAATCAGGCAAAAATTCGCGGTCGCGCGCGCGAACCACAACGCTTTGCCGTAAGGAGGGTTTATGGCCTTAAGCCCCGACAGAATATGTGAATTGTCAGACAAAGAGATTCAAGAAACCAATTTTTTGGAAGAAAAAATTGATTTCAATTTAAGGGTAAGCTTCGCGCCTAATCTGATAGAGTATTCCGGTCGGGTGGTTTTGGAATACACCGGTTCGAATTCAGGTTTAGTTAAAAAGCTTAGTTTTGCTCAGCTTAATTATCTTGAAAAGAAATATCTTCAGAGCGGCTGGAAGACCGCGCGGATAAAATTTATAAATGAAGTCCGCGATATCGACAGAACCGCGCAGTTTGTTTATGATTTTAAATTTGAAAAATTCGGAAAATAGAAAACTTCAGGAGGCCGGATGAGCCGCAAAAGAAAATTGAAATATCGTATCGGCAAGTTGCGCCTTAAATTGCAAGACACCTGGAAGAGTTTTTTTACAATTTGCCGGAACCGGTCATTGAATTTTTTTGGAGTTTTCATCCGCGCAGAAACAGATTTTGTGATAAATGCAAAATGCCCGTGGGAAGTTCCACGGAAGAGTTGAAAAATCATGTTTGCCCATAGCGGGCGTAAGATTGTGAAAACAAAAAAGCGGGGAAGCCCGCTTTTTTTTAATTCCGAATTGAGAAGTATGAATTTAAAGATTTAAGAAGTAAGATTTAGGATTTAAGATTTAAGAAAAAATTAAAAAGTTAAAATTCAAAAGTCAAAATTACAATTCAAAATTGAAAATTTTACGATGGGATAGAATATTTTTCTTTTATTTCCTTCATTCTTTGTTCTTGTCCTTTTTCTAGATTTTCCAGCAAAAGTTTAGTTTGATTGATAGCGTCGTCTTTAAGTCGACTCCAATTCGTTTCAAAACTCGCGAATCTGCCAGAAAGTTTATTAAGTATTCTTTGTATTGCTTCAATCAGTTCTGCCACTTCTTTAGTTATAAAAGATATTTCTATTGCCCTCATGTCCATATGGGCGATGCGTTCATTTTTAATTTTTTTCAGAGTATTAATAACTGATTCATATTTTTTTCTGAGGTTTTCAATATATTCTAAGTCATCATTGTGGATTGGTTTATATTCATTTTTTTTTAAAATCTTCGTCAAATGGAATACTGGGATAAATTTCCTTCAGAGTATCTATTGTGATTATGTTTTGGTTTTCTTTTATTTTCTTTTTCAGTTTTTGAATACTTAAAGATCTCGGGTTTTTGTCAAAAAATTTAAGAATTCCAATGATGAATGCATCCATACAGTTATGTTCTGTAGTATAAAAAAAATCTTTATAAGGAGTCATTGTCTCGACATTTTTTTTCGCCTTCTCTTCGCCTACTTCTGGTATTGATTTTGAAAAAACTAAAGTTTTCCAAATATAATAAGATTCAACGACTCTACCCATATTATCGCTTAATCTTTTAAATAATTTTTGTATTTCCTGGAATTTCTGTTTGGCGATTATTTTTTTGTTGTTTGGTTTATTATTATTCATTAAAAAATTGAAAATTTATTGAAAATTGCCCGCCGGAAGCGGGTCCGCCCTTGGCGGAGAAATTGAAAATTGAAAATTTTTTCGCATTCTTAAATCTTAATTCTCGTATATTCCAGATTCTATTTACTATTTTCTAGATTCTGTTTTCTAGCTCTTCGGCCTATACTGCACCGCTTCCAAAACATGGTTTTCTTCAATATGTTCGCAGTTGTCCAAATCGGCAATTGTGCGCGACAGTTTTATTATTCTATGATAAGCGCGCGCGGATAAATCCAGATGCCTTGCCGACATATCAAGGATATTTTTTGCGGACGGACCGAGCGGAGCGAAATTGGCGAGTTCCCGCACACCCATTTCGGCATTGGTAAGTATATTCGCTTCTTTGAATCTTTTCCTTTGGGTTTCACGCGCTTTAATGATTCTTATTTTCACTTCTTTTGAAGTTTCGCCGTTTTCTTTCGTGTCGGACAATTTTTCCGTTTCAACCTGAGGCACTTCAAGATGCAAATCGACCCGGTCAAATATCGGGCCCGATATTTTTTTCCGGTATTTCAGTATTTCGTTTTGCGTGCAGACGCATTCTTTGTTTTTTGAACCGTAGTTCCCGCAGGGGCAGGGGTTCATGGCGCACAAAAGTATGAATCTCGCCGGGAATCTTATCGTGCCTTTCGCGCGCGATACCGTTACAACTCCGTCTTCAAGCGGTTGGCGCAGGGATTCTATCACTCGCTTTTCAAAAAGAGGAAATTCATCGAGGAAAAGCGCGCCTCTGTGGCTCAATGTGATTTCTCCCGGCTTTGGCCATACGCCTCCGCCGACAAGCGCGACATAAGACGCGGTGTGGTGCGGAGTTCTTAAGGGGCGCGATTTGAGATATGCTCCCTCGAGCGCTCCCGCCGAGCTGTGTATGGCGGTTGTTTCCATCACTTCTTCAAAACTCATCGGAGGAAGAATTCCGGCGAAAGCTTTGGCGAGCATTGTTTTCCCTGTGCCCGGCGGTCCGGACATTACTACGTTGTGTCCTCCGGCGGCCGCTATCTCGAGGCCTCTTTTTGCCGTTTCCTGGCCTTTTATATCGGAAAAATCAAGCAGGCGGGAATTATTTTCTTCGGTTTTTATTTCTGTTTCCGGCTGGTTCGCGATAGGCGTTTCATTTTTCAGATGTAAAACAATGTCTTTAAGGGATTTTATTCCGTATATTTTTATTCCTCTTACCAGAGCCGCTTCTTCGGCATTCTTTTGGGGCAGATACAGTTCTTCAAATCCGTGGTCTTTCGCGGCTTTTGCGAGAGCGAGTGTTCCTTTTATGGGTCTTAATGCTCCATCAAGTCCAAGTTCTCCGAGAAATAATTTTTTCTCGGAATTAAAAATGATTTGTTTTGAGCTTAGTAAGTATGCCAAAGCTATCGCCAGATCAAAAACCGGACCTTCTTTTTTTATGTCAGCCGGCGCGAGAGAAACCACGACGCGCTGGTTTCTTTTTTGCGGGGGAATAAATCCGTTGTTTTTTATCGCGGCAGATATTCTGTCCTTCGCTTCCTCAACCGCTTTGTCGGGGAGGCCGACTATGGAAAAATGAAAAAGCCCCTGTGAGGCGTCTATCTCAACGTCTATTATTTGTCCTTTTATCCCTTCTATTTGCGCCGAGTGAACTTTTGCTCCGTTTGAAATTGGCATAATTTTATTTAAAGATTAAGCATAAATTAACATTGTTTATTCCGGATTTCAATATTGCGCGCGGGGCGGGCTTGTTTCTTGAAAAATTATTTCGCGCGTGCTAAAAATATACTGGAACCGGCAACAAAAACCGGAAAGTTTTTTAAGAAGGGGGTGGAATTTATGTTTATGTATTGTCCGAGATGCGGCGGAAGCGATTTGGAATATGTTTTTTGCGGTTGTCGCGAGAAGGCATGCGTTTATTGCGGGCAGGGGATTAATTGCGCCGACCCCTTTGACGGCGAAATGGATAAAGACAGTTTGCCCGTGAATAGTTTTTTAAAGGCGTGTAAATTGCGAAGAAAATACAATAAAATTCCCGGAAATAAGGAAAAAGGAAAAAAGAGAGTAAAGGAAAACAAATCTTTTTGGGACGAGGTTGAAGAGAACGGGCGCAAGATAAGGAAAGGGCGGGAAGAACTCGAAAAATTTTTGAGGAAACATTCAAAAGAAAATTTGGAAAAGTTATAGAACATGACGCGGTGTTCATTCTTAAAATCAAAAACCCTCCGCATCGCGCGGAGGGTTTTTATTTTTGTCTGCTTGGCGGCCAATCTCGCCGACCTGCTAAGTCGGACTTAGTAGGGAGGAAGAATTACCAGGTGCGCACGCTGTTTTTTGATTGACAGAATATTATTTTATTGTTAGATTTTATTAAATCAATTTGCTTTGGTTTTGAAAACCGAATACAGGAAAGGAGGTTTTAAAATGCCGTTTTCTTTGAGATTCAAGATGTTTTTCGCGAGGATTTTGAGAAAGCAACCAAATTTTAAAGACTTTTTGAGCATGTGTTTTTTGGGTATATTCGGTATAATAGGTCTTTGTGAATTTTTTTGTTTTTCTAAAGATTGGGCCATTGGCCGCGGAGAATATTTACTTTTTCCTTACGGCTTCTTGCTCTACTTTTTTCTTTCTTTTCTCGGACTGGTTTTGTACTTTTCCGCGAGATGGGAGGCGCTTCTTCCCGAACATAATATTGAAAAAGCGCGGGAATTGATTACAAAATATCCGCAATTCAAGACGCGTCTTGAAAAAATGATTAAAGATATTGAAGATAATCCGGATTATCCGACAATAGCCATAGAACTTTTTCAGATCTGGTTTGATCGTCTGGAGTATTGGGAGCAGTTGAAACGGGATTTGGAAGATTCGAAAGAGGAAGAGGAAGACATCCGCGGGGAGATTGATTTTTTCTATGGCGAGCTTGACGATTTGACGCTAAGAATAGAAGAAGCGGAGAAAGATATAACGGAGGCGGGATTGGCGCTTTTGAAATAATATTCGGTTCGCGGAAGAGAATTTGCAAATGGATAAAAAAGAATTGAGAAAAGAAATTCTTGAAACTCTGGAAAAAGATCGCGGTATAAAAGCCGCTAAATTGTGGGAATTACTTTCCGATGATGTTATGCTTGTTGAAGTCAACGATATGCTGTCGGATTTGCGCTTGAAAAATCTTGCGTATAAGAACGAAGAAGGTTTTTGGTTTAAAAAATAATTTGAGAAAACTTTAAAACAAGTTTTTAAAAATGAAAACCGCATAGAAAATATGCGGTTTTTTATATTTATGTATTATCGTTTATAATTAAATTATGGAAAATGGCGTTAAAATACCGGTTGTTGATAATATCAACGGCGGCGTAGAAAAAAAAGAAAGCTTGGATACCCAAGTTTCGGATTCTTTGCCGCCACAATCCGGAGAAAAAGATTTCGAAGCGATATTTAAGGAGGCCGAAAGGGAAATGGGCGTTGCTGAAGAACGGGTATCGGTTGAGACGGACGTCGGCGGTTTTCCGGAGCCGGAACAAACCGGATTTCGTAAAATTTTACGTTATTTCGGTTGTGGTGTTTCAATGTTTTTTAGCGGAATTTTTTCCGGTATTTTGATTTTTGCAGGTTCTTTTTTCTTTCTTAATTTTTTGGGCGGTAAGTTTATTTTTTTAGGAGAATTTATTTATTCTGGAAACGGAAAATTTTTTCTCGGGATATGCGCCGGGCTTGGGATTGCCGCGGCCGGTTTTTCTTTGTGGATTATTCGGAGTTTTTATAAATTGGAACTCGTGTCTTTTTTGGTTATAACGCCGGTATTGCTGTTTTTTTCTTGCATCGCGCTGTTTTTCCTCGCGATTCCGCATGGTAAATTGGAGATCCCGGATAGTCGCATGGTCGCGGATTTGAAAAAAATTCAGTCGGGGCTTGAACTATACGCCGAGAGCAATAAAGGGCTCTATCCTCCTGTTTATTCATGCGACGGAGCGGGCCGGCTTGGGGAATATCTTTCATCCGGAAAAGAATTTTATATTTCCTCGGTTCCCGAGGCGCCTTTTGGCAGGGAATATCGTGTGTCGGTTTCAGAAGACGGCAAGAATTATGTTTTGCAAACCGGACTTTTGGATAAAAAATTTTTTGCGTTATCCGGCGATATCGACGGCGAGGTTATGGATTGTGATTGCGACGATCCCTATTATTGTATTTCCAATATAAAATAATTTTTGCTTCATAATCAAAAAAACGCATCAATTACGATGCGTTTTTTTGTAAATTATTTATTATCGGTTATTTGTAGTTATATCTTATCCGCGTGTTTGACGCATGTGGTAGCGGTCGGGTCGGCCTTCAGTCGGTCTTCTTCTATCGGGCAATTGTTTACTTCACATTTTCCGTATGTTCCGTCATCTATTCTTTTCAGCGCCGCTTTTACATCGTTTAGCCGGTCTTCGAGGTTTGTTTCAACCACGGAAAGCGTGCCCATTTCTTCGAAGCTGTCGGCGAGTTCACTCGGGTCGGCAGGCATGATATTCAAATCGCCGATTTTGGTTTCCCAGTCATCGGGATTTTGTGGGTTCGGCGAAGCTATCTGTGAAAGACGCGATTCAAGCTTCTTTTTTTCTTCTTCCAATTTTTTTTTGAAAACCGGTAGATCCATGTTGATTATTGTATCACAATCGCCGTTAAAAACAGCGATAATTTATTTTATCACGAGAATTTATAATTAACAAATCTGGAAATCAGACCCTCGAGGATTATGGGGGAGTCGGTTATTATCAGAAACTGCTTGTTTAAAATGACGTAAATCAGAATAGTGCTTCCGTTATTTTGGGCGACGCGCGAATGATTGTTTTCCACAAGTATGTCTTCAAATAAAATTCCCGGTCCGGCGATATCGCCGCTTTTTCTCATGAATGAAAAATCTTTCAGGAGATTTTTTTCCCAAGCGAGCATACCCGCGAAAATATTTTCGTGGCGGTCTTTCAAAATTTCGAATATGACTACGGGATGATTGCGGTCGGTGTTTAAAACACCAAGGAAAAATCCGTCTTTTATGAATGAGGTCACGTTGCCGGGAGCGTTGGACTTGAGCATCGAAAGAAATTCTTGAGCTCCAAGATACGAGATGCCGGTTTCTTTTTGTTTTTTAAGAGGGAAATAAGCCAAATCGCCCGGCGCGTATTTACTGTTTATCGCGTCCCAAACTTGCTGCCGGAAAAGCTCGGGGCTATCCGCGAGGAGTATTTTTTCCGTTTGGGGGGGCAATATGGGTATCGGCGGTTTTGGCATCGGCGCCGGTTGGTTTCTTTCGACAATGGCAGGATAAATAATGAGTCCTCCCACGGATCCCAAAAAAAGAAGTACGCTCAGCGCCAGAAAATATTTGCTTTTGACGAATGCCAATAATTTATTTTCTTCCAGATACGCTTTTTCTCCCGCCTGATTTTGCATGGCGACAAGGTCAACGAGGGAAATTTTGTTTCCTTTTATATATTCGTTGGCGTCATCGCGGTAAGTGCGTATTGATGAACGGCGCTGTGCTTACCGAAAGCATTTTTGCGCTCCCCGGCATCGGC
>CAZVBU010000014.1:0-11538 GCA_964625935.1 uncultured Candidatus Saccharibacteria bacterium | reverse complement strand
AAAAGAAAAAGCAACCGACAGCGATATTTTGAAGTATTTGTCTTTAAGCATTGATTCGCTGGACGCCGAGTCGGAAGTTGAGAGGCTTAAGAATCGCGTTGAAAAAGGCCGCGGCGAGAATACGGAAAAATTGGAAAAGTGGCGCGAAAAAATACGGAAAGAATGCGGAGTAACGGAAATTTACGCGAAACGCAAAAATCAGATGTCTCCGCCGAATTATGGAATTGACGGTTTTTGAAAATTAAAACAAAAAATAAAAAATGCCCTGCCTGTAAACGGGCGGGGCATTTTTGTTAAAAAGTGTAGGTGAATCCGGCACCCACGCTCCATCTGTCTTCGAACTGGTCGAAGTATGAGCCGATGCTGTCGAGCTACACATCCGTACAAGCTTTTATGCTCAGTTTTTTCTCAACTTTATATCTTTATCTTATGCCGGGTTCTATGAAATAGTTCCATTCTTCGTAGTTCGAAGCCAGGTTAAGAAACGGTTCGAATGCGGTTCGGCGCTTATCGAGCTTGTAGCGTTGTTTGGTTTATTCGACGTCAATATGTTTTAAGATTGTTTTGTGTGTTTGATTTTTCGCGCTTACAATTCGGGAGAAAAAATAAAAAACCGTCCTTGGGCAAACCCAGGACGGTTTTTATTTTTTTTTATTTATTTTTAAAAAAACTGCAAAGCGGTGTTGGAACCTGGTAGCGCCAGAATCAGGCGCGCGCTTGTGGCGGCGTTTCCGGTATTTGAATTTCCGGTTGCGTTGGCCTTGTTATTACGGTCTGCGCACGGTTCATTTTCCGCGCTCTTTTGCTGATTCCTCCGCCTCCGCTGGTTTTGCCATTTAAAATAGGCATCGCCCGATGCGCATGAGTAGGATTTCCTTTGGCCAACGAAATCATCTGTCCGTCCTTTGTCCAACGTTTGCGCCAGCCACATTCGGGACAGTGCCACTCGATGCCGTTCTCAATTTCTGTGGAAATTACTTTCCACGGTGTTACGGTTAGCGGTATCAGTAATACCTTGTTTTCTCCGCCCATAACGCCTCCTTCCTTCTTTTTTAATTTTGGCCCATTTTTAAGCTCAACGGCCGTTTATAAAATACAGTAATTATTGGGATAAGTCAATAGTCGGAAGCAACGTGCCGCCCTCTGAGTGTGTGCCTTGTATATTTGACTTTTATCTTTATTTATTGTAAAATACCAAAAGATTTGAAAATACATTTGAAAATACAAAATTATTTTTCCACGAAAGGGGCGCAAGATGAAAAAATCAATTTGGGCAAGTATTTTTATCCTCTTTTTCTTTTCACTTTCCGCCGTTGTGTTCGTACGCTCGTTCAGGGGGCAGGAACAGCCGGCGAATCCCGTGGTGGCGGTCGCGGTTGAAACCGAAAACGATTTTTCTCCATCCGATATTTCCGCCGGTGATTTCATCGAAATTCGCGATTTGAACGGAGGCCGGATTCAGTTGTACTATGTCGTCTTTAACGATGGAAATTACATAAGGCTCCGGATGTGGCCGTGGCAACAATGGCAGGGAATGTATTGGCACGATTTTAAAAAGAAAATCGCCACGGTTTATCATCCTGATGATTCCGGGTGGTGCGTTAGGGCGCGCGAGTATCTGAGTCAGGAAAGATAAGTTTTTTTGAAACTTTGAACACTCAACATCAATTTTTTGGGGAGGATTTATGAATCTTTTGGCTAATACGGGTCTTAAAGAGCTTGAGCTTCTTAAAGAAGCCGGACTTGATGGCGTGGACATCAGGGTGAAAGGCGGCGCCGTATTTGTCGAGGTGTCCGTTAATGGTGTCACCAATAGTGTTTTTGTATGCTATTTGTGGGATATCGCGCGAAAGATTAAGTACGCCGACCGCATGATGCTTCGTATGATCCCGGCGATTCATTTCGTTCGTTTGGTCACCGGATGGGGACTTAAGGAGGCGAAGGAGTTCGTCGACAAAGTTTAGCCGGAATCGGAATTTACCGCGCCATCGCCGTGTTATCACCGCCATGATTTTTTAGCACTTTTCAAAAATCGTAAAAGCCCGTTGTTCGCGCAAGCGAATAGCGGGCTTTTATTTTTTTAACGCCGGTCAATGTGCCATGCGAAGAAACCGGTTTTCTCAAGAAGAAATCCGGTTTCTTTTTGCCGGTAGTTCTGCGGGGGGGGCGACAAAACAACTTTTATTATAACTTTATAAAGTTTCATAAAATTTGACTAACTTTATAAAGTTTGTTATTTTGACGTTATGGTAGTTTTAATTTCAAGAACCATGACTATACGCCAAAAATTGGAAATTATTCAAAAAATGACAGGATTAACGCAGACAAAACTTGCGGGAAAATTCAGCGTGTCTTTTCCCGCTTTCAATGGATGGTGGACCGGTAAATCGGTTCCGCGTCCGGGCAAAATCGCGGCGATTGACGAATTTTTCCTCAAAGTAACCGGCGGGAAAATAATTCCGGACTCGGAATTATCGGCCAAAAAACAGGCGCTGGAAAAGAAATCTTCGGAACACAAAAATATAATTTCGGAAATTTTGAGAAATCCCGACATAAAGGACGAATTCATTCTGAAACTTACTTTTCATAGCAACAAAATAGAGGGGAGCACCCTAAGCGAGCCGGATACCGCCGCGGTTCTTTTTGATAATGTTGCTTTGCCGGGCAAAAGCCTGGTTGAACAGCTCGAAGTAAAAAATCATCAGGCCGCTTTGAATTATCTTTTCGGTTATATCGCGGAGAAACAAAAAATCAGCGAAGATTTTGTTTTGAAACTCCACGCGATAATTATGAACGGAATAATGCCCGATGCCGGGTTATACCGTCGCCATGGCGTAAGAATCGTCGGTGTTAATTTGCCAACGGCAAATCATATGCGCGTGAAGGAGTTGACGGCCGGCGTTATATTGGAGGCGAGGGAAAAGGCGGGAGATATTATAAGTTTGGCTGCGGGTATCCATAGCCGCTTTGAACAGATTCATCCTTTTTCCGACGGAAACGGCCGTGTGGGTCGTTTGCTTTTGAACGCGATGCTTCTGAAAGAAAATTTCGCCCCAGCAATAATAAGGCAGGAGCAAAAAAGGATATATTACAGGTATCTTTATAAGGCGCAGTCTGAAAACGAAACAAGCCAGCTCGAAGATTTTATTTGCGATTCCATTATCGACGGTTTTTCTGTTCTGGAACGTAAAAGTTTGAAATAGTTTTTGTTGAATTTGAGGAAACCCGGTAATGGGGATAAAATAGCATTGAAAAACCGGGCCGGTTTTGCCGGCCCGGCGGTGTCTATATATACAGATAGGAGGAAGAGAAACAGGGGAAAATGGGTACCTTACATTTGATGATTATGATAAAATGCAATTGTAGTAGTTTAAACAAATATAAATAAAAATATGAATATGAATATGAAAATGAAGTATTTTATCATGGTGGTTCTGTTTTTTTTCTCTCTGGGCACGCCTTTTCTGACCAAAGCCCAAACTACGAATTTAGACGAATTAACCGTGTCTCTGCTTAAGCAGATTGAATTGATTAAGCAGCAGATTAACCAGCTTCAGGAACAACTTACAAAAGTCGAACAGCAGGTTCAAGAAATTGTTAAATTTACAAAAACCTTACGCAAAGGAATAACCGATGAAGAGGTTAGAAGACTACAGGAATTTCTCGCACAGGATCCAGAAGTCTATCCCGAGAGATTGGTAACAGGCTATTTCGGTCCCCTTACCGAAAAGGCGGTCAAGAAATTCCAAGAAAAACACGCCGAAGATGTTTTGCAACCTTTGGGTCTTTCCGAAGGCACCGGTGTCGTTGGTCTGAAAACTATTGAAACGATGAACAAGGTTTTGGACGAAGTTAGCAAGTCAGGGAAAATCCCTCCAGGATTATTGAAAAAAACAGAAGATACTTCTGCGGCCCAGGGCGAAGAAAAGATTACAATTTGTCATATTCCCGGCGGAAACACCGGCAATAAGCAGACTATCACGATTAGTAAATCAGCACTGGAAGCGCATATGGCGCATGGGGATACCTTGGGTGCTTGTTCGACAGAACTGCTGACTCCGCCAATTGCTTGTACCACAGATGTAAAACTTTGTCCCGATGGTTCTTATGTCGGTCGGATTCCGCCAAATTGTGAATTTACCATTTGTCCAGAAATAAAAAATCATATTACTCTTTTATCTCCCAACGGCGGAGAATGGGTTATGGGAAAAGCTTATGACATTAAATGGGCCCAGACGCAGAATGTCGCAGTTACAATTTTGTTGCAGAATAAACAGTTGGCGGGAGGATATTCGTCGTACTATAAAACAATTATTCAAGGTGTTTTTGGTAAAGAAGGGAACAATATTTATAATTGGAAAGTTCCATCAAATTTGAATCCACATGATAGATACCAAATTTGCGTATCTGGTTTTTTTAATGGTGCTACATTTGAAGATTGTAGCGATCCGACATTTTATATTAAAAAATCAGAAATGACGATTCCAACTCCAACCCCCGCGCCCACCGTTGTGCCTTCTGTTGCGGGGTCATTGATTGGTTACTGGTCTTTTGACGGGGATATTAAAAATAAAGGCACTGTATCGTGGTGGCAAGGGTCATTATTTAATTCCAATTACGGCACTTATGGCGCTAATTTGTCTCCAAGTAAGTTTGTTAGCGGTAAATATGGGCAAGCTTTTAATTTTGGGGTGGCGAATGATTATGTTCATGTGCCTGTTCCGCAGGGAAGTTCTGGAGCCATTGATTTTCCGAATGGTTTTACTTTTAGCGCGTGGGTAAAAGATATTGATACTTTTTCGGAAAACGCCGTTTTTTGTAGATGGGGTGACGAAAGTAATCCAGGGAATGCCGAATATTGTTTCCTTGTAACAGGTGGCGGAAATTTGATGCTCTATACACACCACCCGCAGCAGGAGTGGTTGAAGAGCAATGGCACTAAAATGATTTCACAGGCGGTAACAAGAGCTAAAAGTACGGGTTTAGTTCCAGCAAGCGGCTGGCGCCATGTAGCTGTGGTTTACACGGTTAACAAAACTTTTGTGCCGGGTTTATTTAAAGCTGGAACAGCCACTTTCTATATCGATGGTCAGAAAGATTCCACAGTAGGCGATTTGGTTGATCCCATGGCCGCCGTAGAGACAGGATCTTCTGGTTCTCAATATCCCTCTCCCTACATTGGAGCTATGTATGAAGTTGGTCCCGGGACGATTTACAACGCGCGTTTAACTCGGTTGTTTAAAGGAGTTTTGGATGAACTTCAGATTTATAATTATCCCTTATCTGATCAAGAAATTTCTAATCTGTACCAATATAACTCGATTCAACCACCGGTTATGTCTCCGGATCCAACACCGGCTTTAATGCCGACACCTACACCCGCGTCGTGTTCGGAATCATGGACCTGTGGCGCTTGGTCCACTTGTTCAAACAGCACTCAAGTTAGAACTTGCGCCGACGCAAATAACTGTGGCACCGTAAGTTTAAGGCCGGCTTTAAGTCAAAGCTGTATCAGTGGCCAGACAAATCCGCCGCCGTCTTCTTGTTTAGAATCATGGACCTGTGGCGCTTGGTCCACTTGTTCAAACAGCACTCAAGTTAGAACTTGCGCCGACGCAAATAACTGTGGCACCGTAAGTTTAAGGCCGGCTTTAAGCCAAAGTTGTATTCCAGCAGATACTACGCCTCCGACTATTTCTAATATACAGACATCGGATATAACTCAAAATTCTATTAGAATAACTTGGACAACAAATGAAACAGCTCAAACTCGCATTGAATATGGTCCCGCAGTCACTTATGGTAGTACGGCCTGGGGAGGATACGAACAGCAGTGGATGACAGGTGATACGGCATACATTGTCGGTTTAACACCTGGAACGACTTATCACTACAGATTTATTTCTATAGACCAGGCAGGTAATCAGACGACAGGAGAAGACAGAACATTTACGACATCTTTGCCGCCGCCTCCGTCTGTTTCTGTTGGTCCGAACATAAGAATCACCAATACTTCTGGGGACTCTATAAATCCGGACATCGCCTGGAATGGTTCAGAGTATGGTGTTGTTTGGACTGATTGGAGAGATGGTCACGCTGACCTTTTCTTCGCTCGGTTAAATTCAAGCGGAGAGAAGGTAGGCAGTGAATTAACAATTGCCACCACTTCCCTCGTGTCTGTTAATGAAGATTATGTAAAACCTTCTATTTTTTGGAATGGAACAGAATATGTAGTTGTCTGGTATGATCGAAACGATTCTTTAACAGGAGGTTACAGAGATGGATTATATTTTATCAAGGTGGGTTCATCAGGCAATATTGTCGGCGAGAAGAAAACTATAACATTTGGTCAATACTACAGTGTTTACCCGGCAAGATATGATATTGCATGGAATGGCGGCGGATACACAGCGGTATGGGGGGCGTATCCGCAACCCAATAATCCTCGTCAAGTGTATATGGTTGCATTGGACGCAAGTGGCAATAAAATTGGTTCCGATATAATATTAACGACTGGCGGAGGTGATTTTCCCTCAATCGCTTGGAATGGCTCTGGTTATGGAGTGGTTTGGAGTAACGGCGGTATTTATTTTGCCGCTCTAGAGTCAAGTGGCACTAAGTTAATAGACAATGTCAGTGTAAGCGGAAGCGGTTCTGAACCAAATATAGTTTGGGATGGCACTTTTTATGGTCTTGTGTGGACACCGAATAATTTTGTAAAGTTAGACACTAACGGAAACAAAATAAGTTCCATTTTACAAATCGATTGGATCACCGCTCATCCTCAAGTAGCGGAAAATGAAGGAAGTTACGGTGTGGTCGGCAGGGGAACACCGAGCGGTTACTATGATTATAATTATCACTTTGCGAAAGTAGATGGAAGCGGGACACAAAAGTCTAATACAATATCCATTAATAACAATCAGGTCAATAAGGTCGGCTACGCTTTTGGAGGACGGGCTAATTTAATCTCTGCTGGTGATGGAAAATTTGGAATAGTTTGGGAGGATAATCGAGACGGTGCTTCTGGCGCCGAAATCTACTTTGCGGTTGCAGAATAAACAGCAAGAATTCAGTTAAGATAATAAGAAGGCGTGGATAACTTGCCCTTTGTGCGCCAGATGATAGTGATTAGCGGGGGTTATGGAAAAAAGAAAATAATTTTGCGCTTCATTGGCATTTAATAGCATGTTTGTATTATAAGGGTATACACGCTCCGCCCAGCCTTTTAGGTCCGGTGGGGTTTTATTTTTTGGTGAATCGGCCCCGCCGGAGGCGGATTCGCGACCTTTAAGCCGTGCGAGGCGCAGTCGAGCAGTAGGCCCGCCTCATGGTCTCGCATGCCCTACAGCGCTTCCTAGAGCGTACGTGCGCACGCACGGAGCAGCTCGCGCTCGGGCACAGGTTTTGCAACAATAAAAAACGCCCTTCGATAAACTGAGGGTGTTTTTTGTCGGCCAAATTTGCGGGAATCGATTCAGTCGGAGGCGGGCAGATATGGGTTTTAATCTATAGTTTTGTCGGCAGTTTTTCTTTAAATCTTTCAATTAAAATTTCTTTTTTCTCCCTGCGCCATTTTTTGATTTGTATTTCTCGTTTCCGTGCTTCGGTAAGAGCCGAATGTTTTTCAAGAAAAACAATCTTAAAATCTGTTTTATATTTGGTAAACTCGGCACCTCGTTTTTGGTTATGGTAACTTACTCGCTCTTGCGGATTTTTTGTAATACCGATATATAATTTGTTGATTGAATTTTTAATCATGTAAACGTAATACATATTTTGATTGTATAAGAGTCCCTCGACTCGTTCAACTTCGTTTCACTCGCTCGGGACATTCTCCTCGGTCTGAAAAACAAATAGCGCCCCGTGGCGCTATCGTCTGCTCGGGGTGGTTTACCACGAGCGAGGTCTGTTATGTAGACCGAGTCGAGTGGAGATGGGGGGAATCGAACCCCCGTGAAGGGCGGCGTCAAACGATTGTCTACGGACATGTTCCGGTTCATGTATCCCTTCCGCTTGAAACCGGACTAAAAACGGACGGGTTTTTTCCGTTTTTGTCGCCCTGCTTACGGAAAATCGCAGGGCCGAGCCTCATAATTGACGCCCGCGTCTTTTCATGAGGCATCAAAAGCGCGGACGGCTTACGCTAGTTTAAGCGTAGGCAGGAGCAAAGTTGTAGTTTGCACTTCTTTTTGAGCAATTGATTTGAGAGGTTATCGCTCGTCCTCTGTACGCAAATCGTTTTCTGCTTCACCTCTTCCGAAGCCGGTCATCCCCGCCGTAATTTTTTAATTATTTAAAAAATTACGGCGGGGATGATAGCTGTCAGTTATTAGTTTACAGTTTTTAAAGCCGCGAGTCGGCAACAAAAACAACCGGCAACCGATTGCTATCAACTTATAACTTTTATCTGTATTCTTTTTTCAAAATTCTTTCCGCTTCGCGCTTGCTTTCGCGTTCTTTTATTTTTTCGCGCTTGTCGTATTTCTTGAGTCCGCGCGTTACGCCGAAAGAGAGCTTTATAAGGTTGCGTTTAATATAAACACTAATTGGAGTCAATGTCAATCCCTTTTGCGCTGATTTCCCTTCAAGATAAGATATTTCTTTTTTATTCAGAAGAAGGCGGCGCGTGCGCGCCGTGTCGTAATTTTCCGGCGCGTTTTTTGGCTGATATGGCTGGATTTCCATGCCGACTATGTAAGCTTCGCCTCCGCGGATTATAACCCGCGAACCGGAAAGGGAGCCGCGTTTTGATCTCAGGGCTTTTACTTCGGTTCCCAAAAGTTCAAGGCCGGCCTCGTATTTTTCGATGGTTTCGTAATCGAAACGCGCTTTTTTGTTTTCCAGGAGTACCATGATTATATGATATCACAAGCCGGTTTTGTCTCAACCGTTTTTTATTTTATTTATTTTAACAGCTTCATGATTTTTTAATTCCATTTTTGGTTTAATCGGTGCGGATTTGGCAGGGGGAACACGCCGGAGGGAAACGCGTGTTTACGAGGTTTTTAATTTTTAGCTTGTCCGGATTGCCGGGCGGAAGGAAACGGAGGATGAATATGAATTTCGTAACGCATAATCCGGCGGAAATCGCCGGGTTTGGCAAAAGCGCGTGGCTGAACCGTGTTTTGCGTTTTGTCGGTCGGAAAAGCGGCAAGCGGGAAAAGGGCAGATATTCTGTTCGGAAAACGAGAAATCATAATTTTCATCCGCGTCCGAGAAGGCGGGTTTTGATATAGTATTTTTGACATAGTGTTCTTTAAATAAAATAAAGCGTTATTTAACCGGCGGTAGAAACCGCCGGTTTTTATTTTGTGGTTTTTTGGTGGGGTTCGGCGCCGCGCGCCCTGTTGTATTTCGACATTTGCAAAAATCATATTTTTTTCGTAAATTTCATCAGAAGACATTAAATTTTAACACATATATTTACAAAATCATTATTATTTATTATTATTCATTATTATCCCAGTTTGTGGGCGGACGTATCTTCTAACGGGATAAAATTAAATATATTGAAGAAACCAAAGATAAATAGTCAAATAACCGCAACTGAGGTTCGTCTTGTTGACGAAGAGGGAAATAACCTCGGACTTTTTGAAATTACCAAAGCGCTTGAATTGTCTAAAGAAAAAGAGCTGGATCTGATTGAAATATCTCCCATGGCCAAACCGCCCGTGGCGAAGATAATGGACTACGGCAAGTATATTTATATCGAAAAGAAAAAATTGAAAGAAGTGGGGAAAAGCGCGCCCGCTTCCGAACTTAAAGTGGTGAGGATAGGACTGGGGACTTCGGAAAACGATCTTATGATAAAAGCCAAACAAGCATCGGAGTTTTTGGAAGAGGGGAATAAAGTGAAAATAGACATGTTTCTCCGCGGGCGGGAAAAGTATCTTGATTTCAATTTTTTGAAGGAAAGGCTTATGAGAATATTGAAGCTCGTGGTGGCAAACCATAAAATTTCCGAAAACGTAAAAAAGGGGCCAAGGGGGATATATATATTGATAGAAAGAACCAAATAGTTTATAGTTATCAGTTATTAGACGCCAGTTTAACGAATAAATAATTATATGGCTAAGAAAATAAAAACGATATTAAAACTTCAGATTCCCGCGGGAAAAGCGGCTCCCGCGCCGCCTATCGGGCCGGCTTTGGGCCAGCACGGCGTTGCCATCGGCGAATTCGTCAATAAATTCAATCAGGCAACTGCCGATAAAGGAACGGATATCATCCCCGTTGAAATAACGGTTTACGAGGACAGGACTTTTGATTTCAAGCTCAAGACACCGCCTGCGTCCGATTTGCTCAGAAAAGCCGCGGGAGTTGAAAAAGGCGCTGGAATGAATGTCAAAAAGAAAGCCGGAAAAATCACCAAGCAGCAGCTTCGCGCCATTGCCGAAAGAAAGCTCGAGGATCTTACCGCGAACGACGTGGAAGCCGCGGAAGAAACGATAAAAGGCACCGCGCGCTCGATGGGAATAGAGGTAGAATAATTTTTTAAAATTTTTTTATGCGCCAAAGCCGCCTTTGAAGGCGGCTTTGGCTTAAAATAATAAGCGCACAACTAAATGCGAAGTCCGTCTTCGCATTTAGTTTTTTTATTGTATAATTATGTCCGGCATGTCCGGCATGCGGGTGGCGCGCGGGTAATTAAATTTAGAATCGGCGTATTGGATAGTTGGGTATTTGGGGCACATTGGATAGCTGGGTATTTTGTGGTTTTTTTATTGTATACAGCGAGTAATCATTGATTATTGGATTTTGTTTTGTTATATTTTTGTAAGGACGCTTTTCATGGCGTATTTTTCTTTGACATAAATTAAATAAACCGGAATTTTTTTGGAAAAAACTCGAAGAAAGGAAGGATAGAACTTATTTATGGAACCGAAACTAAAGATGCATAAAATCATCGCGAGGGATTTGCCCGATTTATGGTTTCAGGCGGTGCATGACGTGTTGGATCACGGCAAGCGGTTTGTCATTGACCGCGGTTCGTACGCCGGACAAACCAGACTTGAATACGATTTTTTCACCGGTCATGTTTTGTTTCCCGGCGCCCAGCCTCTTATTCCCGATATTCCTCCGGCGTGTGGGATACCCAATCCCGTTGAAAATGATTATATTTACGGCGGTTCCGCGTATCCCAGGTCGTATATTGAATATCTGATGTCTCCGAGAAAAGAACCCGGCGAATCTTATACTTACGGCGAACGCCTTACAAAAGCGCCTCTTTTGGGAGATAAATCTGTCTGGTGGCGCGCCGGAATTACCGAAATCGTTTCAAGGCGCGATTCGGACGGCAGAATTGTTTTTGAGGATAGGGCTCAGGTTTTTATCAATCAGATAGAATGGGTAATAGAAACTTATAAAAAATACGGACATCGCAACAACCAGATGGTCCTTCAAGTCGCCGAGCCGTCGGATATTGTCTTGCTCGACCCTCCGTGTCTTCGCCAGATAGACACGAGAATTCAGGACGGATATCTGCATTTTTTTGTTTATTTCCGTTCGTGGGATTTGTGGAATGGACTTCCGGCG
>CAZVBU010000013.1:0-11958 GCA_964625935.1 uncultured Candidatus Saccharibacteria bacterium | reverse complement strand
CCACGTTGATCACGGCAAGACCACTTTAACGGCGGCTATCCTTCATTCTTTGGGTTTGGCCGGCCAGAAAGTCAGGCTTGAGAAAGTCGATGACATTGATAACGCGCCGGAAGAAAAAGCGCGCGGTATTACTATTGCTTTGCACCACAGCGAATACGAAACCGAGAAAAGGCACTATGCTCACATTGACGCTCCCGGACATGCTGATTATATAAAAAACATGATTACCGGCGCCGCCCAGATGGACGGAGCCGTATTGGTTGTTTCCGCGGCCGACGGAGCCATGCCTCAGACAAGAGAGCACATTCTTCTTGCCAGGCAGGTTGGTGTTCCTAAAATAATTGTTTTCCTCAATAAAGTGGACATGGTTGACGATCCGGAACTTGTTGATTTGGTTGAATCGGAAATCAGAGATTTGCTTACGAAATATGAATTTCCGGGCAAAGACACTCCGATAATAAAAGGTTCCGCCTTAAAAGCGCTTGAAGCTAAGGACGTGAACGACAAGTATGTTCAGGCTATTTTGGAACTTGCCAAAGCTCTCGACAATTATATACCCGAACCCGTGCGCGAAATCGACAAACCGTTTCTTATGGCTATTGAAGACATATTCTCCATTGAAGGACGCGGTACTGTTGTTACCGGAAGAATTGACAGAGGCAAGATAAAACTGGCGGAAGAAATTGAGATTGTTGGATTGAGACCTACCCAGAAAACAACCGTAACCGGCATAGAAATGTTCAACAAGTCGCTTGACGAGGGCATCGCCGGAGATAATACGGGTATTCTGTTGCGCGGTTTGAAAAAAGAAGATGTCGAAAGAGGCCAGGTTTTGGCCAAACCGGGTTCTATTACTCCTCATACGGATTTCGACGGCGAGGTTTATATTCTCACCAAAGAAGAGGGTGGCAGACATACTCCGTTTTTTACCGGGTATAAGCCGCAGTTCTACATGAGGACGACTGATGTCACGGGTGAAGTTTCTTTGCCGGAAGGCACTGAAATGGTTATGCCAGGCGACACCGTAACCTTCAAAGTAAAGCTTATCGGGCCGGTTGCTCTCGAGGAAAAACAGAGGTTTGCTATCCGCGAGGGAGGCAAGACTGTCGGCGCCGGGGTTGTAACCAAGATAACGAAATAAGCGGCGTAAAAACCGTTTTGATTGATAAAAAAACAGACAAATGTTAGCAAAAGAAAAAACAGAAAAAAACGTGGCATTGAAAACATCGGATTCCCCCCGCCTGAGGATAAGGGTGCGCGCTTATGATCACAAGATTCTGGACAATAGCGTGCGCCAGATAGTGGAAACCGTGGAGCGTTCGGGGGCCGAATTTGTGGGACCGGTTCCGTTGCCGGTTGAAATCAGAAAATATACCGTGAATCGTTCCACTTTTGTTCATAAAGATGCCCGGGAGCAGTTTGAAATGAGGGTTCACAAGCGTTTGGTTGACATCGTTAATCCGAATCCGAAAGTCATTGACGCCTTGACGAGCTTGAATTTGCCTGCCGGGGTTGATATAGAAGTTAAAACGATTTAAATTTTATCAAGGACCGCAAAACCCCCGGTAGCGGGGGTTTTGCTGAAACCGTGCCCAAAATTTATCTGTGAAACCCGCCAAAGATTGCAAAAAAGTTTTTAGCGGGTATCATATAAAAAGTTTCGGCCGGTATAGTTGGTTTATTGGAAGATGATATTAACGGAAATGCTTGCATTTCCCATGTCTAACAGAATGAAGTTTTTGCTTGCAAAAAAAGGAACAATGACGCAGGTTTTTGACGAAGAGGGCAGAATAAGGCCCGGGACTTTGCTTATGGTCGAACCGAACAAGGTTATTTTGGTGCGGACAAAAGAAAAAGACGGCTATGAGGCGGTGCAGGTCGCGAGCGGAAGCAAAAAAATAGAATTCAGGACGGAAGAAACGGTTTCCATAAAATCCGGAGATTTGATAGAAGCGTCGGTTTTTGAGAAAGGCGATAAGATTTTAGTTTCCGGCTTAAGCAAAGGCAGGGGATTTCAGGGTGTTGTGAAAAGACATGGTTTTTCCGGCGGTTCGAGAACCCACGGCCAGAAGCATTCCGAAAGAGAGCCGGGTTCCATAGGCGGCGGCGGGCGTTCCGGCGGTCGTGTTGTGAAGGGAATGAGAATGGCGGGACGCATGGGTAATAAACGCGTAACGGTAAAAAATCTTAAAGTTTTGGCGGTTGATAAGGAAAATAACAGCATCCTTGTTTCCGGGGCGGTTCCCGGTCGCAAGGGTACTTTTTTGGAGATAAGAAGCGTTGCTTAGTTTTTCAATATGGAAATCAAAGTTTACAATCAAAAAGGCGATGAATCCGGCAACATGGAACTTTCAAAGGATGTTTTCGGATTACCGGAAAACAACGATTTGGTGCATCAAGTGGTTGTTTCTTTGCAGTCTAACGCGCGGAATGTAATAGCCCACGCCAAAGGGCGCGGCGAAGTAAGGGGCGGCGGTAGAAAACCGTGGAGGCAGAAAGGAACCGGCCGTGCCAGGCATGGTTCCAGACGCTCTCCCATATGGATTGGCGGCGGGGTGACACACGGACCGGTGAAAGAAAAAGTTTATGATAAGAAAATAAATAAAAAAATGAGGGCAAAAGCTCTTTTTACGGTTTTGTCGCAAAAATTTCGCGATAACGAAATAATTGTTTTGGAAGATTTGTCTATTGACGAGCCGAAAACGAGAAAAGCGGCCGAAATCTTGAAAGGGCTTTCAAAAATTGCCGGTTTTGAAAAATTGGGGGGCAAGCGCTCCAATAAGGCCGTTTTTATGGTTAAGACCGCGAAGCCCGATATCAAGCGTTCTTTTGCCAATTTGTACGGGACAAAATTTGACACGGCGTCCAATCTTAACGCTTTGGAGGCGATGACTTACAGGTATTTGGTTTTTACGAAAGACGCTTTGTCCGTATTTTCCAAAAAATAGCGGTTTTACCGCTTTTTCAAGCGGTATTTTGTTTTAAAAAAGGTTTAAGCATATTTTTTTGCAAACAAGAGGAATTGATCGGAAAAGTCCGGCCATGTTTGACAAAAAAATAGGCTGTTGCTAGTATTTTTTATAGAAAATATAGGGCCTTTAAAGGCTATATTTTTTTCAAATACAGCGAAACGGCGGTTTTGGACGGCCGATCTGTTTGCTGGAAAATTAATTACGAATTATGGCGCTTATTGATATATTTTCAAAAGGAAAAAAGAAAGAGGAACGCGCTAACCGTCCGGCCAAAGGCGCTTTAAAAAGGCCTTCCGGGCACCAAGCCGTCGCGAAAGAAGACGCTTCGCGGTCCTCTGAAGACAAGAAAGATTCAAAAAAGGAAGCTGTTTTTTCCGCGTCCAATTTTGCCGCTACCATTATTGTCAGACCGCATATAACTGAAAAAAGTTCTGTAGCCGGAGAGTCCGGAATTTATACTTTTGTCGTAGATAATCGCGCCAATAAAGTTATGGTCAGAAATGCCGTAAAAGAAGCTTTTGGCGTTGTCCCGGAAAAGGTGACTGTTCAGAATATGCCCGGAAAATCAAGACGCGTGCGCGGCCGCGTCGGTACCAGGCCGGGGTTCAAAAAAGCCGTTGTTTTTCTGAAAAAAGGCGATAAAATAGAAATTTCTTAAAGTTTTTTCAATAATGAAATCTTACAAGCCCACAACACCGTCGAGAAGGCATATGACAGGCATTGATTATAAGGCTGTTTTGACTGTTCGCGGAAACAATCCTTTGAAATCACTTCTCACCGGTTTTAAAAGAGCGAAAGGCAGAAGCGGCCAGGGTAGGATTACGGTGCGCCATAAGGGAGGCGGGCACAAAAGGCTTTATAGAATGATTGATTTCAAATACGATAAAAAAAATATTCCCGGGCGCGTTTTGTCAGTGGAATATGATCCGAACCGCTCCGGTTTTATAGCTCTTGTGGCTTATGCCGACGGGGAAAAGAGATATGTGCTGGCGCCCAGAGGGCTTACGAACGGGGATACCGTTTTAACATCCGAAAAAGCGGATGTTAAACCGGGTAACCGCTTGCCATTGAAAAAGATTATTCCCGGCACGCATGTTTACAATATTGAAATTCTTCCCGGCGGCGGTTCGAAGTTGGCCCGTTCCGCGGGAAATTCAGCCGAGCTTTTGGCTCACGACGCGGGACACGCGCAACTTAGGATGCCGTCAAAAGAGATAAGAAAGGTTTCGGAGAATTGCTGGGCGTCCGTAGGAGACGTTTCGAACGAAGACCATTCTTTGGTTACGATAGGTAAAGCCGGCAGAAGCCGTTGGATGGGCAAAAGGCCTACCGTGCGCGGTTCGGCTATGAATCCGGTAGACCATCCTTACGGAGGAGGCGAAGGAAGACAGCCACGTGGCACCAGGCGTCCCAAAAACCTTTGGGGCAAGGGGACGAGAGGCGTTAAGACGCGAAGAAAGAACAAATATTCCGACAATTTAATTATTCAAAGAAGGAAAAAGAAAGGTAAATAAAACATATGTCGAGATCGCTAAAAAAAGGTCCTTATGTCGACCCCAAGCTTTTGAAAAAAATCAGCCGTCTTAGAACCGGCGATATTACTGTTGTTAAAACATGGTCGCGCGACAGTCAGATAGCGCCCGAAATGATTGGTTTTACGTTCGGCGTTCATAATGGGCGCGATTTTGTGTCCGTGAAAGTTACGGAAGAAATGGTTGGCCACCGCTTCGGGGAATTCAGCCCGACGCGCAAATTCGTAAGACATGGCGGCAAGATGCAGAAAGAAATAGAAAAACAGCAACAGATTAAAACTGCCGCCGCCGGCACGGCTTAAAAATATTTTTGAAACATGTCTGAAATTAAAGCATACCTGAAATATTTGAGGATAGCTCCGAGGAAAACCCGGCTTTTGGCAGATTTGGTGCGCGGAATGGATGTAAGGTCGGCAAAGGCGCATTTGAATTATTCCGTAAAGAAGGGAGCGGAGCCCATTTTAAAACTTATCAAATCGGCGGAAGCGAATGCCAAACACAATTTTAAAATAGAGACGGCGGAGCTTTTTGTGAAAGAGATAAGAGTTGACGGAGGCCCGGTGATCAAGAGACATATGCCGGCTTCGCGCGGCAGGGCCAGTGTTATAAGGAAAAGAACAAGCCATGTCACTTTGGTTCTCGCGGAAAAAGAACATAAACATGGAGAAGTTAAGATTAAAAATAAGGAGAAAAAACCGGAAAACAAATCTTCCGGCAAGAAGGCGGAAAAATCCAAAAAATAATTTCGAATTTTTATTATGAGCCACACTGTTCATCCATATTCGTTCAGATTAGGCATAGTGCGCAACTGGAAGTCGCGCTGGTTTGGCGGTAAAAAATACCGGAAGCTTTTAAAGGGCGATATTTTGGTGCGCGAATGGCTCGAAAAAAGACTTCACGGCATGTATGTCGATGTCGTTGAAATAGAGAGAACCGCGGACGTTTTCAATCTTACGATAAAGACTTCCCGCCCGGGACTTATAATCGGGAGAAAAGGAGAAGGCGTGGAATTGCTCAAGAGCGAATTGAAAAAAGTATTTCATCGCATGAAGCTTGAAATGCCGCGGGATTTCAGAGTGGCTATCGAAGAAGTCAGAAAGCCGGACATGCACGCGGCCATAGTGGCGCAGGGAATTGCCGAAAGTCTGGAAAAAAGATTGCCTTTTCGCAGGGTGATGAAGCAGGCTATCCAGAAGGTGATGGCCAACAAAGAAGCCAAAGGAATAAAAGTCATGCTGTCGGGCAGGCTCGGTGGAGCGGAAATGAGCAGGACAGAGTGGCTTATAGACGGGAAAATGCCGCTTCAGACGCTGAGGTCAGATATTGATTTTTCCCGTGTTCGCGCTCATTTGCCTTACGGGGATATCGGAATAAAGGTCTGGATTTGCAGGGAAGTTGAAAAAGAGTAATATCGGATATGCTGTTTCCAAAAAAAGTAAAATTCAGAAAATGGCATCGTATGCGTTCGAATCCGAAGAAGCGCAAAATTGCCACAAGAGGCAACGCCGTTTCTTTCGGGAAATACGGTTTGCGCGCGGAAACCCCGGGTGAAATTTCTTCAAACCACATTGAGTCGGTAAGGCGCGTTTTGACGCGCGTTGTCCAAAAGACCGGTAAGATATGGATAAGAATATTCCCCGATATGCCCTTGACCAAAAAGCCGCCCGAGGTGACAATGGGAGGCGGGAAGGGAGATCCCGTGGGTTATATAGCGCCGATAAAATCCGGCAGAATTCTTTTTGAAATAGACGGAGTAAGCGAAACGGCCGCGCGGGAGGCTTTAAAAAAAGCCGGTTCCAAACTTCCGGTCAAGACAAAATTCGTAATAAGGGATTAATCGAAGACACGAAATAAATGAAAAAAGAAGGTTACAATAATAAATCGGTAAGCGAGCTTAGGGGCGCCTTGACGGAAAAGCGTTCTCTTCTGATGCAGTTCCGTTTTAAAATAGGCAAGGGAAAAGCGAAAGACAACAAAGAAGGAATGAAACTGAAAAAAGAAATAGCGCGGATATTGACCGCGATGAAGATAAAAAGCGGGGAAAATGTTAGCCAATAATAAAAATTAACATGGCGGAAGAAACAAAAGAAATACAAAAAGAAGAAAAGACAGCCAAATCGTCCGATAAGATCAAAAGATTCAAGGGCATGGTTGTTTCCGACAAAATGGACAAAACGGTTGTCGTCGATGTCGTGCGCTATGTCAAACATCCGATTTACAGGAAATACCGCAGGATTAATAAAAGATTCAAAGCTCATGACGAAAAGAAAGAGTATAAGAAGGGCGATAAGGTGATTATCGAAGAAACAAAGCCGTTGTCGAAAGACAAACATTTTAAGGTTATTTCGAAAGTTTAATTTTATGATACAGCTTCGAACAATGATGAGTGTTGCCGACAATACCGGGGCCAAACTGGTCCAGGTTATTAAAGTTTTGGGAGGAACCAGAAGACGCTACGCGCGTTTGGGCGATATTATTGTTGTTTCGGTAAAATTAGCCGAGCCGAGAAAGGTCGTAAAGAAAAAAGAAGTGCACCGCGCGGTCGTTGCCCGCCAGCGCCAGAATTTCAGGAGAAAAGACGGTTCATACATAAGATTCGACGACAACGCCGCGATTATTCTTGACGGACAGAAACTCGAACCGAAAGGCGGGCGCATTTTCGGGCCCATACCGCGCGAATTGAGGGAAAGGGGTTTTACAAAAATAATTTCTCTGGCTCCGGAGGTTGTGTAATTTTCGGTTTTGATTTTATATAAAAATTCATCATGAAGATAAAAAAGGGCGACAAAGTTTTAATAATATCGGGCAAAGATAAGGGTAAAACCGGTAAAGTTACGGCGTCTATTCCGGAGGATTCAAAGATTGTTGTTGAGGGAGTTAATGTCAGGAAAAAACACGTGAGAACCAGGCGCGAGGGACAGAAGGGGCAGGTGATACAAATGTCCATGCCGGTTCCCGTTTCCAACGCGATGCTCGTGTGTGCGAAATGCGATAAGGCCACACGGGTTGGTTATAAGATTTTCGATAACGGTAAAAAAGCGCGCGTTTGCAAAAAATGCGGCGGTGAAATTTAACAGGAGAAAATACTGCAAAAATTATGGAATTCAATCTGGAAAAAAAATACAAGACATTCGCGGTGCCGAAACTGAAGGAAAAATTCGGTTATAAAAACGCGCTTGAGGTTCCGAAGATAGTCAAAGTTGTTTTGAATACCGGCATTGGCAGGGTGAAAGAGGACAGCCAGCGCGATTTTATAGAAAAACAGATGTCGGTTATCGCGGGGCAACATCCTTCAAAAAGGCTGGCCAAAAAATCCATCGCCTCTTTCAAGACACGCGAAGGAAGCCACATTGGTTTCAGCGTTACGCTTCGCGGGAAAAGGATGAATGATTTTTTGAATAAGATGGTTTTTGTCGCGATTCCCAGAAAAAGGGATTTCCGGGGGCTTGATCCAAAATCAATAGACGAGTCCGGCAACATGACGCTGGGTTTTAAGGAACATATTGTTTTTCCGGAAATGGTCGGGGAAGATGTTAAAAACACTTTTGGTTTGGAAGTAACGATAGTCACTACCGCCAAAAGCAAAGAGGACGCCCTTGAATTATTTAAGGTTTTGGGCTTTCCTTTTAAGAAAGATTGATTATATTTTATAAATATGGCCAAAACATCAGTCAGAGTAAGAGCGCAAAAGCCGCCTAAATACAAATCGCGGGTTGTAAGGCGTTGTTTTAGATGCGGCCGCAAGCGCGGCTATATGCGCGATTTTGACTTGTGCAGGATTTGTTTCAGAGAGCTGGTCAATGAGGGCATGGTACCGGGGGTTAAAAAGTCATCATGGTAAAAGCGATACCAATATACGAATCGTAATCAATAAAAATATGGACACAATAGCGGACATGTTTACAAAAATAAGAAACGCGGCGGCCGTACGTCATGAAACGGTGTGTGTTCCCTATTCGAAGATAAAAATGGAAATTGCCCGTCTTTTGGAAAGCAGCAAGTACGTGAAAGACGTGGCGAGGCGTGGAAAAAAAGTAAGAAAGGTTATTGAAATGGCCATTGTTTACGATGACGGCGGTATCGCGGCCTTGCGTGAAATAAAAAGGATATCAAAGCCGTCAAGGCGGGTTTACGCTTCTTCGAAAGACTTGCGCTTCAGGAAAAAAAGCCGCGGATTTTTCATAATGTCTACGCCCAAAGGAGTAATGAGCGACAAAGAAGCTATCAATCAAAAAGTCGGCGGAGAAGTTTTGGGAGAAATTTGGTAAATAATTATTTATTGATATTGAACTATGTCACGTTTGGCAAAAAAACCGATAATTCTTCCTCAGGGAGTCAGTCTTGATATCAAAGGCAGAACGGTTGCCGTTAAGGGCCCGAAAGGAGAAATAAAAAAGGATTTTAAGGATATGGTAAACATGGAAATATCCGGCAATTCTGTTATTTTGACGCCCAAAGGGAAAGCAAAGATATACAGAGCTCTTTTGGGAACTTACGCTTCTCATCTTATCAATATGATAGAAGGGGTGACGAAAGGTTTTGTGAAAAAGCTCATTATTGAAGGGGTAGGCTTTCGCGCCGCGGTTGACGGCGGCACTTTGGTTTTGAATCTTGGTTTTTCGCATCAGGTAAAAATGCCCGTTCCGGATGGCATCGAAATAAAAGTGGAAAAATCGCTGATTACCGTTTCCGGCAGGGACAAAGAGGTTGTCGGCCAGACAAGCGCGAACATAAGGGCGCTCAAAAAACCGGAGCCCTACAAAGGGAAAGGAATTAGGTATGAAAATGAAATTATCAGAAGAAAGGCCGGTAAAAAAGCGGCGACAAGCTAGAATAAATTTTATATTTTTTTGAGATAAAATGAACACCAATCCGACAAAAACAAAAAGAGAATCAAGAAGGCGGCGCGTGCGCGCGAAAGTAAGCGGAACGGTTTTAAAACCGCGTCTTTCGGTTTTTCGTTCAGTGAAGCATATTTATCTTCAGCTTATCGATGATGTTAAGGGCAAATCTCTTTTGCAGATGGGAGACGATGTTTTGGATTCGAAGAAAAAGATGACAAAGAAGGAAAAAGCTTATGCTTTGGGTGTTGAATTTGCGAAGGAGGCAAAGGCGAAAAAAATTAACAAAGTGGTTTTTGACCGCGCGGGTTTCAGGTATCATGGAAGAGTGTCTGAAGTCGCGAGAGGCGCGCGTGAAGGCGGTTTGCAATTTTAATTTTTATCTATGTTTAAAAAAGGACCACACAAAAGAAAAGATTTCTCTTCGGGAAAGCGCGAAATTCCCGAGTTTGATCATAAGGTTATAGATATAAGGCGCGTCGCGCGTGTTGTCGCGGGCGGCCGTCGTTTTAACTTTCGTGTTACCGTTGTCGCGGGGAACAAGAAAGGCGAGGTTGGCGTGGGATTGGGTAAGGGCGCCGATACTTCAATGGCGATAGAGAAAGCTTTAAGGAACGCGAAAAAACTGAAAGTAAAGATTCCCTTGACGAAAAACAGGTCAATTCCTTTTCCGGTCGAGGCGAAATACGCCAGCGCGTACATTTTTATAATGCCTGCGCGCGAAGGCAGGGGTCTTGTCGCGGGCAGCTCTTTAAGGACGGTTTTGGATTTAGCCGGGGTAAATGATGTCACGGCAAAAATTATTTCAAGAAGCAAGAACAAGCTCAATATAGCCCGGGCCACGATTAAGGCTTTAAAGATCATCAAATAAATTTTTATGGCGCAGTTAAACAGTATAAAAAGAAAAAATTCGATTAAGGATAAAAAGCGCGTCGGTCGCGGTGGCAGACGCGGTACTTATTCTGGAAGGGGGCAAAAGGGACAAAAATCGCGCGCGGGGAGAAGAATAAGACCGGTTTTGCGCGATATTATCAAAAGAATCCCGAAAAAGCGCGGTTACAGGTTTCACAGTATCAAGGAAAAGCCGGCCGTTGTTTCTTTGGCTTTGTTGGAGACCAAATTCGCCTCAGGCGCCGAAGTAAGCCCCGTTTCGCTTTATAAAGCCGGACTGGTTTCCAGGAAATCAGGGCATCTTCCTGTGGTAAAGATTCTTGGAAGCGGCGGAATAACAAAAAAAATAACCGTGAAAGGGTGCCTGATTTCTTCGCAGGCGGCGGAGGCCGTCAAAAAAGCGGGGGGAAATATTGCCGGAGAGAAAGCTGTTGTTGAATCAAAACCCGCAAAGCAAAACAATCTTGAGCAAAAATCTAAAAAACAAGAAAAACTGAAGGAAAACAAAGTCGTTAAAAAAACCGTTAATAAAAAATAATTTTATAAATTTTTTACTTTTTCCCGTCGTTTTGTTTATTTAAGATCAAAGAAGATGGGATCCGCGATTTCTTTAGTGTAGTTATATTAATGTAAAATCGGGAGAATTTTTATCGTATGTTTTGGGAAAAAATAAAATTGATTTTTCAGGATGCAGATTTGAGAAAGAAAATTCTTTTTGTTTTGGGCGTGCTTATCGTTTTTCGCATAGGCGCCGCCATACCCGTTCCGGGCATCGATACCGAGCGTCTGGCATCTTTTTTAAAGAGCAACCAGTTTTTCGGTCTTCTCAATCTTTTTTCCGGAGGCGCTTTGGACAATCTTTCCGTTGTCATGCTTGGCGTCGGTCCTTATATCACGGCGACCATCATAATGCAGCTTTTGACTATGATTTTTCCGAAGCTCAAAGAGATGTATCAAGAAGAAGGCGAGGCCGGAAAGCAGAAGTTTAACCAGTATTCGAGATATCTTACCGTGCCCTTGGCGATACTTCAGGGGTTCAGTTTGCTTATGCTTCTTGAAAGGCAGGGTGTTCTGCCTCAGCTTTCTTTGGCGGATAAATTCATGAATATACTTATCGTGACCGCCGGTTCCGTGCTTCTTATGTGGCTTGGCGAGCTTATATCTCAATACGGTATAGGAAACGGAGTTTCTCTGATGATTTTTGCCGGAATTGTGTCCGGAATTCCTCAGACGATTCGCCAGACACTATTCACTTTTACAGCTTCGGATATTCCGCTTTATATCGGTTATGTCATAGCGGCGGTTCTTGTCATTGCCGGCGTTGTTGTCGTTACCGAGGCTCAGCGTCCCATTCCCGTGTCTTATGCTAAAAGGGTAAGGGGTATGAAAGTTTACGGCGGCGTGTCCACTTATCTTCCGCTACGCGTCAATCAGGCGGGTGTTATCCCCATTATTTTCGCGCTTTCAATTTTGCTTCTGCCGCAGATGCTTACCGGAGTAATGTCGGCTTTCGGCGGAGGTTCGCTTCAGGCTTTCGCGAGCGCGTTAAATAACTTTTTCAGTAATCCGTGGGTTTACTCCATTTTCTATTTTGTTCTGGTTTTTGTGTTCACTTATTTTTATACGGCAGTGACGTTTGACCCTGATTCGATTTCCAAAAATCTCCAGAAAAGCGGAGCTTTTATTCCGGGTATCAGGCCGGGCAGGCCGACCGCGGAATAT
>CAZVBU010000012.1:1211-12030 GCA_964625935.1 uncultured Candidatus Saccharibacteria bacterium | reverse complement strand
GCAGGACTCCGCCACCTGCGCTTATATTTTGCCTTAAACTAATTTTAAACGCCAAAATAAAAAACTTCCATCTTTATCCGCAATTATGCCCTTCCGAAGCCTCGGTGAAGGAGGGCCACCCGCGCGCTAGCCGGAACGGCTTCTATTTCGCCGCTCCGGAAATTTTATTCTTTTTCTTTTTCCTCGCCACGGTTTCAATAACAAGCTGTCCTTTTTTCAGATGCACATTTATCGTCGATCCGGGAGACACATTTTGCGCGATTATTTTTTCGGCAACCGCGTTTAGAATTTTCGACTGGATAAGACGCCTCAAGGGACGCGCGCCGTATTCGTGGCTGTATCCTTCCTTCGCGAGATACGCGAGAGCTTCAGGAGATATCATAAACCCGATTTCCTTGCCCTGCAACCGTTTTTCCACATCAAATACCTGCATTTTCACGATTTCTTTTATATTTTCCTGAGTCAGGCTGTCAAAAATTATTATATCATCAAGACGGTTTAAAAATTCCGGCCTGAAACGCGACTCCAAAGCCTTATAAATCCTGTCTTTAAGTTCCTGGCTTTCGCTTTTGGCCTGCGAACCGGAGTCAAAACCTATGCGTCCCATTTGCTTTACAAATTCGCTTCCAACGTTTGATGTCATTATTATAATGGAATTCTTGAAGTTGGCATGCCTGCCTTTGGAATCGGTTAAACGGCCGTTATCAAGAACCTGAAGCATTATGTTGAAAACTTCGGGATGAGCTTTTTCTATTTCGTCAAAAAGCACGACCGCGTAAGGCCTGTGGCGTATAAGTTCGGTTAATTGTCCGCCGTCATCGTGCCCGACATATCCGGGTGGAGAACCGATCATTTTGGAAACGGCGTGCTGTTCCATGTATTCCGACATGTCAACGCGTATGAGCGCCTTTTCGTCGTCAAACATAAATTCTGCCAAAGCGCGCGCAAGCTCGGTCTTGCCGACTCCTGTGGGACCCAAAAACATAAAACTGCCGATAGGCCGTTCGGAATCAGAAATACCGGCGCGCGAACGCCTGACCGCGTTTGAAACTTTGGAAATCGCGTCTTCCTGGCCTATTACCCGTCTATGAAGAACATCTTCCATTCTCAAAAGCTTCTGGGCTTCCGATTCCAGCATTTTGGCCACAGGCACGCCGGTCCACTTTGAAACAACCTCGGCAATTTCTTCTTCCGTTATTTCTTCTTTCAAAACGCGCCTTGTTTGCTGAAGCTTCTTAAGCCCCAATTCTGCTTTTTTGAGCTGTTTTTCCGATAAGGGGATACTGCCGTAACGAAGCTCCGCGACGCGCGTCAGGTTACCTTTCCTCTCTTCGTTATCAGCCTCAAGACGCATGACATCAAGCTCTTTTTTAAGCTTGCTTATGGATTGAATAATCTCTTTTTCGTTCTTCCAGCGCACTTCAAGCGAATCCACATCCTCTCTCAAATCCCCTATCTGTTTTTCGACTTTCTTTATCTTCTGCTTTGCCGCCGGAGTATTTTCCGTTTTTAACGCTTCTTTTTCAATTTCCAGTTTTCTGATTTCTTTATGTGTTTTTTCCAAATCCTTGGGCATACTGTCGAGCTCAAGACGCACAGCCGAAGCGGCTTCGTCTATCAAGTCAACAGCCTTATCGGGCAAAAATCTGTCCGTGATATATCTGCTTGAAAACTGAACAGCCGACTGAATAGCCGAATCGGTAATTTTTATACCGTGATGCAGTTCGTATTTTTCCTTTATACCGCGAAGAATCGCCACAGTATCTTCCGCGGAAGGCTCTTCGACATAAACGGGCTGGAAACGTCTGGTTAGGGCGGAATCTTTTTCGATATGCTTCTGATACTCTTTCAGTGTGGTAGCGCCAATGGCTCTTAATTCTCCTCTGGCAAGGGCGGGTTTCAAAAGATTGGAGGCGTCAATGGCTCCTTCCGCCGCGCCCGCGCCGACAATCGTATGTAATTCGTCTATAAAAAGAATTATTTTCCCCTGCGCTCTTTGTATTTCCCGCATTACCATCTTCAAACGCTCTTCAAATTCCCCGCGATATTTTGTTCCCGCGACAAGAGCTCCCAAATCCAAAGAAAGGACGTCTTTACCCTTGAGAGATTCGGGGACTTCGCCCTGAGCGATTCTCTGGCTCAATCCCTCAACAACAGCAGTCTTTCCGACTCCGGCTTCGCCTATCAAAACGGGATTATTTTTCGTCCGGCGCGACAATATCTGCATAATGCGCCTAATTTCCTCCTCGCGCCCGATTACCGGATCAAGCTTGTCTTCGCGCGCCAATTTTGTAAGATCGCGTGAATATTTTTCAAGAGACTTGGCGCGTTTGTCGTCCGTTCCTCCTCGGGCATCATAGGTCTGCCTGTCTCCCTTGAGCCCCCTCACGATATTTGCGACAGCTTCCTTGTCGACGCGCATCCGCGCCATCAATTCTTTCGCGCGCGATGGAACTTCCAAAATACCCAAAAGCAAATGCTCGGTCGAAATGGAAGCGCTGCCCAAAAACTGCGCCGCCCTCTGTGAAGATTCCAAAACGCGACCCAAATCAGGAGTAAGATAAACCTGCGGCGCGGGGGTCATACTTATCGATTGTGGCATCTCGTCCAATTCTTCAAGAATAGAATCAGCCAGATAATTTATATCCACGTTCAGTTTCTCCATCACCGACAAAACAACATTATCGTCCTGTAAAATAAGCGCCGCCAAAAGATGGAGAGTATCCACCTGATTCTGGCCGCGTTCCATGGCCAACTCATGGGCCTTTCTTATGGCCTCCTGCGCTTTATTCGTAAAATTTGAAAATGGAAACATGCCAAAAATTAATGAATAGTAATGAATATAATTTTTGAGCATCCCGCCGAAGCTTTAGCGTAGGCGGATCACTCTCGTATTATATTTTATTGTATTTGCATACTGTGTGTATACTCTTTTTATTTTACAACTTTTCTGGTCTTTCGTCAAGAACAACATCCGCGACTACGGTTTTTCCTTCGCGCAAAACCTCGAGTTTTACCGTCTCTCCAACTCTGCGCGAAGCGATAAGGCTCGTCAAAGTATTGGCTGAATCTATCCTGACATCCCCAAATTTAAGGATAATATCGCCTTCCCTGAGTCCCGCTTTAGCCGCCGGACCGTCAGGCATTATGGCTGGTTCTCCGCTTGAACCTTTCGCCAAAAGAACTCCGTAATCAACCGTGAGTTTTTTCTCTTCTTTTACCGAAGCATTTATCTGGACATATCTTACGCCCAAAAAAGCGTAACGTATCTTGCCGAATTCCTTGGCATCGGCGATTCCTTTTTTGGCGAAGTTGATGGGCAAAGCGAAACTGATATTTTCGGCGCCTTGCGCCATAGCGGTGTTTATTCCTATTGCACGGCCGGAAAGGCTCAAAAGCGGACCGCCGGAATTGCCCGGGTTTACCGCGGCATCGGTTTGTATGATTGACTGAAGCTGTTCCGACTGCCCCGAACCGTCAGACGCGACGATGGTGCGGTTAAGACCGGAAATAACGCCGACGGAAACCGTATTCTGAAACTCACCGAGCGCGTTGCCGATTGCTATCACCGACTGTCCGACGCGCGCGGTATCAGAATCGCCTAGCGGTATAAAATTGTAACCGCTCCCGTCAACTTTAAGTATAGCAATATCCTGAAGAGGATCTCTCGCCAAAACTTTGGCCTCGAGTTTTTTACCGTTGTTCATAATAACCGTATATTTGGCTCCGGTATCAAAAACAACGTGTTTGTTTGAAAGTATATATCCGTCCTCGGATACGAAAAAACCCGTACCGCTTCCTATCTGCTTCTCTTCAGTCCCCTTCTGTTGATATTGGGGGGTATTGAATTCCTGAAAAAATTCCGGAAAAAATTGCTTGAAAAACTCGTCATTCCCGAAAGGATTGGAATAATACTGTTCGTAAACAGGCAGATTCTTCGTGGCAATAACGCTAACGACGGCCGACGACGTATCGCTCACGAGATTTATTATCAAGTCTTCCTGGGTTATTACTTTTATCTCGCTTTTTGTTTCCACGGGCGTCCCCGAATCGCCCGAAGGCGCCGGGCTCGTGACAACCCTTTCTATTGTTTTCTCGAGCAGTTTGTTTACCGTCTGAGTTATCGGCGGCGGAGCCTGCTCTACCAAAGTAATAGTCACAACGCCGGTGGCGAGCGACGTAATAAAGCTGATAAGCAAAACAAGCAGTACGAACTGGCTTTTTGTTAATTGTTCCATTTCCATATTGACTTTTTTAATTTATTATGATATTACAAGTAAAATATCTCAAAATATACGGTTATTATAACATATATTTACAATTTCAAAACCTTAAAAATTTCAAAAAAAGGAGATACTGTATGGGGGCCGCGCACACTATTTTTTTTAACCCTCTTAAGGTGTCGGTGATATTAATTGAAAATATCAAACCACACAAACCGCCGCTTTACGGTTTTCCGGGTGGATACATTGAAAACGGCGAAACACCGGAAGAGGCAGCTAAAAGAGAAGCAGAAGAAGAAGTGGGAATCACCATTCACCGACCCATTGCCCACACTCTTACAATCAGGAGTATGGCGGGAAGAAACTATCGCGATTTTTTCTACCTTTGTGAAGACCCGGGCGTAAAACTCAGAAGCTCCGGCACGCCCGATGAAACCGGTCCGCCCAAAAGAATTTCTTTAAATGATATCGCGGACGGCAAAATAAAAATTTTCACCTCTCATCTCTACGCGCTATCCTTATTGTTGTCGCGCAAATACGGGAAAGACGACCCGGATCTCCAAAACTTTTTCACGTGGTCGTCGTCTTTTCTGAGAAAGGAAAATTTTTCCGTATAGTACAATCACGTCTGTGTCAAAAACGCAAACCCTCCGTCTTAAGCGGAGGGTTTTATGTTTCGAAAAAATATAAATTTTAAGCCGCCTCCACTTTTTTCACACCCTTTACTTTTTCCTTAAGCGACTGCTCCACAAGATTTTGAAGAGTCATTATGGAAAATGGGCACGAAGAACAAGCGCCCATAAGCCTCACTTTCACCACCCCGTCTTTTTCGCTAACAAACTCGCATGAACCGCCGTCGGCCATAAGCATCGGATTTATGTCGTTTTTAATTACTTTTTCTATTTCTTCTTTCATTTCTTTATTATTTGTTACCTGTTAATTTTTACTTGCTGTTTTTATAATTTTCAACCGCCTTCTTAAACGCCTGGTCAGCCAGAACCGAACAATGCATTTTTATCGCCGGCAAACCGCCAAGCCGGTTTACTATATCAAGCGGTTTTATTTTCAAAGCCTCTTCTATCGCCAACCCGCCATTCTCCGTAACCATTTCTGAAAACATCGAAGTGGAAGCAATGGCAGTGGCGCAACCGAACGTGCGCCATTTAAGCTCTTTTATTTTCCCGGTCTCTGAATCGATTTTCAGCCACATTCTCATTATGTCCCCGCACGCCGGAGAGCCGACCTCGCCTTCCGCGTCAAAATAACCGGGCTTCGGATCTTTAAGCATCACGTTTTTTGGACTGAAAAAATGCTCTTTTACCAAATCCGAATAATACCACTCGCCGCCGTTCTTCCTAACGACATCCGCAGTTTTTGTTTTCTTTTCTTTCTTTGATTCTTTTTTCATAATTTTTATCGAGCGCCGACATTTCCCTAAGCCTAGAAATTATCGGCGGCAAAACACTAAGCAAATAATCCAAATCTTCCTTTTTTGTTTTTTTACCGAAAGAAAATCTCGCGGAACCGTGAGCGTACTCAGGAGGCTTTTTAAGCTCCATAATGACGTGCGACGGCTCAAGACTCGCGGAATTGCACGCCGAACCCGTCGAACAGGCGATTCCTTTGGCGTCCAAATACAAAACCAGCGATTCGCCCTCAACGCCAAAAAAAGAAAAATTGGCTATGTGCGGCGCGCCGTTCTCCAAAGACCCGTTAAGCGCCGTGTCCGGTATCATTTTTAAAATATTTTCCACAAGATAATTTCTCAATACAAAAAGCCTTTTCGCTTCCTTTTCTTTTTCTTCCCGAACAATCCTGAGAGCTTCGCAAAATCCGGCAATCCCGGCGACGTTTTCAGTGCCGGAACGCGTTCCCCTTTCCTGGCCTCCGCCATATATCAAAGGCTCTATCCTTATGCCACGCTTGGCATAAAGCATTCCGACCCCCTTAGGCCCATAAATCTTCGAGCCATTAAGAGTCATGAGGTCGGCGCCAAGACGAAAAGGATTTATATCGAAATACGCCGCGGCCTGTATCGCGTCGGTATGAAAAAACGGCGGCTGCGTTTCGCTCCGGCCGAGCGATTTTTTGAAATCCCGGATGATTTTCGCGATTTCCTTTATCGGCTGAATCGTTCCTATCTCATTATTGACATACATCACGGAAACCAAAACGGTAAACTTATTCAAATCGCTCTTTATTTTTGAAATATCCACGACGCCATCCTTATCAACGCCGGCATACGAAGCGGTAAAACCTTCTTTTTCCAGCCTGTTAACCGCGTGAAGAACGGCATGATGTTCTATTTTTGAAGTTATAACATGATCGCCCTCGCTTTTATAAGCCCTTGAAACGCCCAAAACCGCGAGATTATCGCTTTCGGAGCCTCCGCCGGTAAAATATACCTCGTGCGGGCCGACGCCGAGAATAGAAGCCACCTCGCGCCTGGAGGAGTCCAATTCCTCTTTCGCCAATCGCCCTTCTTCGTATATTGAAGAAGGGTTGCCAAAAACAACCGAATAATACTTATCCATTCGAGATTTTACGCGGCTGTCCATATACGTGGTTGCCGCGTGATCAAGATAAATCCTTTCCATTAAAGAAATTCTAATACCGAAAAATTATTCGCGCAACCGGAAACAGGAATATTTTATTGGATAACCGCTCCGGCAAAAACGAATGCGTCGCCCAGATAGCCCAAAAGCGCGATAAACGCCAGAACCAAAAGCGCGTAGAATATATTTTTCGGGTGTTGCCGTTTTATCTCAACGACAACAAATACGAATAAAGCTGTAACAATAATTAAACTCATAAAAACGTACAAAAGTATCATGGTCGCCCCCGGCGAAGAAACCGCTCTCTCCATAAAACCTGAGTATCTCGGCGTATTACCGGCCGAAACATCCGGTTCGGAAACATTTTCGTTGATTTGTATATCTACCGCTTCGATATTTTTAACCGCGGTAAAAGTTTCCATGTCTCCGCTGTTGAAATCGGAAACCAAATCAATCTGTTCTCCGGCCGCGATACCCGTTCCCGCGAGCTCCGGAGAAAACGGGGTCCCGCTGGCTTTTGCCGGCTCGGTCGCGGGCGTAAAAACAGGCGTACTTTCCGGAACTATCGGGGAAACCGACGGCTCGGAAACAATTTTCGGCGCCGGGACCGAACTCACGGCCACCGAAGCCGGCTTGCCGAACATCTGAACCACAAAAATGGTGGGATAACCCTTGTAAACTCCCTTGGCTACCGCGATGCCTATTTCGGTAAAATGAGCATTCAAAATATTTTCCCTGTGCTTCGGAGAAGCCATCCACGCCTTTTCCACATCAATAGATTCGGAAAAATTAACCGCCAGATTTTCTCCGGCATACAAAAAATCATAACCGGCCTCGGAAAACCAATGCCACGGAGAAACGCCTTCCGGGCTAAAATGCGCAAAATAACCCTTCTCCACCATATCGTCGGCTTTCATCTGGGCGGCTTTCGTCAAAACCGGGTTTATAATCAAAGGACGGCGGGAAAGACTCGCGCGGTCTTTGTTGGTCAAATCCACCAAAACCGAAGTTATGACGGCGGCGAGATCGGTGCGCACCAATATCACGCGCTGAAAAAAAGCAAAAATAAAAATCGTCAAAGCAAGCGAAGCGACAATGGCCATATTTTTTCCGTGAAAAAAATGAGGCCTAAAATCGTTTTCCTTGTGGGGTATAAAATATTTTTTGACCGTATTTCTCATTGATCTATAAATTATATCACAAAATTAGAAAAAAATCAACAACTACCAGCCGTATTCATAATACGCCTTAAATACTCGCTATTTTCCTCAAAAAACATCTGGATCAACCTTAAAATTTGCCCTAAAAAAATCTTTTTACGGCTATTCTTCTATTATCTTTTCCATCTCCTGACCGCAACAAACAAGAGTCCCGCCGCCCGCTTTCACGACAACAACCTCATTTCCGCAAATACTGCATTTGTATTTTTCACCCTCCTTCTCGACTGACATAATTTTTTTACATTAACCAAAAATCAAAACGCAAAACCGGATTACATAAGCTGCATCATTATGTAAAATATAACCGTCGCCATAACAGCCAATCCCAATATTAACATCAAGTGGTTTCTGCTCATCTGGCTCATAAAATATATTTTTTAAAAAATTAATATAATCGACCGCTTCTCCCCCGCCGAAGCTCCGGAGAACCATCCTTCCGCCTTCGTTAAAAACTCCGGCGGATAAACTTTTAATTTTTAATCACGGATAAATGCAGGCTAAAGCTGAAAGTCGAACCGACGCCCATTTTTGATTCCACCCATATTTCCCCATCCATGCGCTCGACCAATTCTTTAACCAAGAAAAGCCCCAACCCGGTTCCCAAAACTTTCTCCGTGCCGCTCGCTCTGAAAAATTTGGTAAATAATTTTTTGATATCTTCTTCCGATATGCCAAAGCCCGTATCTCTGATGCGCGTTATCAGGTTGCTTCCGGAAACCTCATGGTAAATATCGATACTTCCGTCATCTTTATTATATTTTACAGCATTGCTCAGCAAATTTGAAACAATATCCTTAAGCTTGTCCGGATCGGCCATAACATCGATGTGCGAAACGGTTTTCGAATATGAAACATGGACGGATTTTTCTTTTGCCATCGGCTTTATTTCGGAAACGCACTCTTCGACAATTTCCGTTATGTTGATGGGGTTTAAAACAACTTGCAGCTTGCCGGACTCGGAACGCGCGACTTCCAAAAGGTCATTAACAAGATTTTGAAGCCGCTTGCTCGATTCTTTCACGGGATAGAAATAACTGCTATATTTATTCGCCGCGTCTTTTTCTTCTTCATAAAACATTTCTATATACCCCTTTATCGCGGTAACCGGCGTCCGAAGCTCGTGAGCCGCCAAAAATACAAATTCATTCTTAAGCTCCTGCAGCCGCTTGAGCCCTTGTGCCATTTTATTAAAAGCTCCTCCCAAATCTTCAAGTTCGTCTTTTGTCCTTATCTCAACCCGCTTGTCAAAATTTCCCGTTTCTATTTCAAGAGCCGCCAATTCAAGTTCGCGTATCGGCTTTATGAGGCGCGAGGCGAAAAGCGGAGCCAAAATCAAAACCGCCAAAATACAGAAAAAGGTTGAAACCACTATTCTGGTTTTTACGCCGTTTATAACGGAATCCGCTTCCGAAAGTGGCCATTCGGCAAAAATCATCCACCCGATATTGTCCATCCTCTTCCCCGCCCCGACAACAGGAGAACCGTTAAGCATGCTTTCGTACCTGTCTTTTTCCGACAAACCGTTTGAATTTTCTCCGGCAATGACCGATTTCACGCGAGAATAATTCGACAAGTCGCTCCCGACGGCGGTTTCGTTAATTCCCGACGCAATAATCCGACCATCCGCGTCAAGGAGAATAAGCCAACCCGTATCGCCTATTTTTGCTTCCTGAATGATATTTTTTATTTCGCTCAAACCTATTTCGGCAGACAAAACATTCACCACCTCGCCCCCGCGATTTTTTACGGGAGCGGCAAGCGTAATACCGGGACCGGAAAGAGAATAATTAACCGAGCCCATAAAACTACCGCCGGCAGCCGCCGTTTTGAATCTTTTCAACCCGGAAACATCGAAAAGTTCCTTTTTGTCCGTGCCTCTGATAAATTTCGCGGTTTCTTCGCCATATCCATATTTTTCATTAGAACCCGCCCTAAGCTCATCTCCGGGCGCGACAAGCGAGAAAGAAACCTCTTTAAACGCGGGGTTAGTTTCGAGTATTTTTTTCAATAAAAATTCCTGTTCGAACAGAGGCAGGCTTTTATAGCCGGGGGTTCCGACACTTATTTCTATTATCCCGAGCGTATCCAAAAAAAACTTTTCGATTTCCCCTACCTTCTGATTGATAATCTGCATCTCAAGATCCGAAACATCATGACGGTGTGAGCCGTCAATAAGATAAAGCGAAGTCACACCGACCACCAGAAGCGGAACAGTCGCCAAAACAACAAAGAAAAGAAATATCTTACTGCCAAGACCGGAACCGAAAATTATTTTTTTAAAACCGATACCCATAAATCAATATTGCATTTGTTTTAATGTGTCCTTATCCAAAAAAACGGATTCAAGCGGCCGAAACCTGCCAAGCCCCATAATATCTTCCGATTCGGAAATATTTTCATCCAAACGATAGCCGTTCGGCACTCCAAGCGTGTGGTAAAACTCGTGGACAAAAAAAGTCGTTCCGAAATCGCCGTGCACGCCAAAAAGATATTCTCTGTTCAAAAGGAAAAAACCGCCGAATTTTTCCAAACTCACGTCAAAAAAGATGGATTCGCCGCGCTCCCCGCCGACAGAAACAATATCCGACAGACCGGATTCTCCCATTTCTCTTATTACTCCGCCAACGGCGCCTATACCCTCATACATGACAAACAAAACGGAATAAGCGCCCTTTTGATGTTCCGCGAATTTTTTTTCATACAAATCTCCATTTTCCGAAAATATCCTCCGGTAAATTTCTTCCGAAGAGGAAATCAAAGCCGACGGATTGCCTTCTTTGGTAACTTCGTGTGTAACATTTGGCCCCCAAGTTGTATTACT
>CAZVBU010000012.1:0-1201 GCA_964625935.1 uncultured Candidatus Saccharibacteria bacterium | reverse complement strand
GGGATAAATATCGAAAGACACAGGCAGTCCTCCTTCAAATTGCAAAGAATGAAAAGCGGACAATTTCTGAAACGAATCCGTCAAAACGCGCGCCCAGTCCGCGTTCACAAAGTCAGTTCTGTTTTTCGGAACAAAATAAACGGCTTTTACCGCTATGGAATCCAATCTCATTTCCTTTTCGCCGAAAACATGAAAAGATTTTCCGGACAAAGCCGTATTTTCCCTGTAAACACTCTGCGAACCCACGCCGAAATAAACCCAGAATAAAACTCCGAAAATAACGACCACTACGATTAAAAGATACTTAAACACGATAAAAACAAAATTTCGCCCCTTTTAAACACGCATAAAAAAATCCGCTCGTTACTACTGCCCAGCCTTAGCTATTTGATTCAATTTTGTCCGCGTGGCAGGACCGACATAACCTGTCCCTTTGTCCATGCCGGCTGGAGCCAAAATTTCGCTCTTGTATTTTTCCTGAAAACGTACAACCGCGGCTTGTGTCAAATTGCCAAAATATCCGCTTATTTTCCCTTCGGGATACACGCCCTCATCAACAAGTATCTGCTGAAGTTTTTTAATGTCTTCGTTTTCCATTCCTACCGACAAGTCCGAAGAAAATTCAACACCGAAAAAAATATCAGCGAGGTAAATACCGTAAACAGGCGCCAGCGCGCCCAGCTTGGAACGGGTAAGCATTCCGACATAGCCGTTTCCCTGGCTCAGGCCGGCCGGAACAAGAACTTCATTCCTGTATTTCTCCTGGAAACGCGCAACCGCGGCTTTGGTCAAATTGCCGAAATAACCGGTAATCTCTCCTTCCGGATAAACCCCATCCTTAAATAAGATGGTCTGAAGATTGGTAACATCAACGCCTCTGTCACCCAGAGACAGATTGCGCGTAAAAACATAAGGTTGTTTTCCCTGTCCGCTGCCAGATGTGTTCACGGAAACCTGATCGGTATTAAGGGATTCGTTGCCCGCCGGGTCAACCGAACGGACAAGATAGTAATAAACCGCCGGAGAAGAAAGGCCGGAATCAATTTGCGTATTCGAAAACAGATCGTTGTAAACCACTTTCCCTGTGTTGCCGGAAACCGTTGAGCGGTAAATTTTTGCGTGGTGAAAATCGGAAGAAGGGTTGACCCAATTCAACCTGACCTGGCCCGAATCCAAAACCGAAGCTGATACGCCTTTCGGA
>CAZVBU010000011.1:0-12031 GCA_964625935.1 uncultured Candidatus Saccharibacteria bacterium | reverse complement strand
GTCGAGTGAAGTTCTGTCATCGCAGGAGAAACAATAGCATAAGGGGCAGACATAGGTGCATATTCCGCAGGCAAGACATTGTTTTTGGAGTTTGTCCCAGATTTCCGGTTTGCTTTCCCAAGACCATTTTACCGCGTCGCTTAAAAGTTCCGGATCAAGCAGAAGTTCGCGAAGTTTGGGCATGGGCCCTTCGGCGTGGGGGTGGCTTAAACCTTCTTCGGTTTGATTTTTTTGGAAAAGCGGATTTGCCGTTATTTTTTCGCCTTTTGGCGTAAGAGCGTGCGCCGAATAAAGTTCTTCGGAGATTTTTTTGAGAATAAGATCGGCGCCGTATTCGTGGACAGGTTCCGAGCTGTTTATCACGGCGATAACCGTTGTTTTGTTTCTTTTGTCGAAATAAAACCAATCGGGCTCCGGTTTTTTCATTATTTCGTCAAGTTGAACGAGCGCTTCAAGGTCGCGCAGGTTTATTCCGAATAAGACAGCTTTTTCGCTTTTTGTCGCGGTTTCCGTGTTGCTTGTTTTTTTGTCGAATACAAAAAGCGTTTCTTTGGCCGGGAAAAACAGTGTTTTTATCGGATTTATCGTCGGACCGTAGTCAAATGAGATTTCGTCATTGTTTTCCAATCTTTTGAAAACAAATTCTCCATCCGGTCTTTTTGACGGTACCATTATCTTGCTTTTGGCGCCCATGTCCCGCGCCAGCCCGGCTATGCTATTTTTGTCTATTGTTTTCATAAATAATATATAAATCATTATAGCAGATGTTTTTTTTTGGACAAAATCAATTCGACGCGCTACGGTCCGAAGGCCGTAGTTTGCTCATGATAAATCAAAACCCCCGTTTTGGGGGGTTTTGGGTTGTTTCGAAAAAATTTTAGTCATCATCTTCCGCTTCTTCTGCCGAGGCAAGATAGAGCAGACCGTAAATGATAGCCGCAGTATTGAAAATCGGTGATTTCGGATAGCCGGTTTTTATGTATGATTTCGCGGCTTTGCCGATATCGGCGACCAGCAAAAAACAGATAAAAACAGCGACTATTGTCCAGTAAAACATGTTTTTCCTTTCAGCAGGTTGTTTTGGGTTGTTTCGGTTCCGGTTTTGGTTTCGGGTCCGGTTCGTTTGCGGAGTTTTTGGCAAGATAAATGGTTTTTCCCAGCATGCGGATAATCGCGAACTGTCCGTTGTCGGCTTTTTCGACATAGACGCCGATCGGGAGCGCGAATTTTTCCAGACTGATGTTTTCCGGTTGCGCTTCAATTTGTCTGAACACAGCCGTGATGTCGGCGGGATTTTTGTTGCCGAGCTTTTTCGGCAACTCCGTCATTTCTCCATTTTCCATCAAGAAATTTTCCGACATTTTTTCGGTCCAGAGGTTTTCCCCGACATAAACCAGAACTTCTGTTCCGTCTTGATAAAAAACGGAAATAGTTCTGACGGTTTCGTTTTCCGGATGGATATATTCCCGTTGGATGAGCCCGGAGTGCTTTTCAGTGTTCAATTCAAATTTCATCTGCTGGGAGCGCATAAGCGTACCGAATTCTTCCGCCCCGTAGAGATTGTCGATAACCGTAAACAGCCAGACCACGGCTGCCAGCACGGTCAACCAGTAAAGTGTCTTCAATCCTTTGCTTGTTTTTTCAGGTTTCATCGCTGCCTCCTTTGGTGCGTTTTTGAGGTTGTTGTTTTCAAGCTGATTCTTTTATAATTATACCACAGTTTATTATTTTTTGCAATAACAAAAAACGCCCCAAAAAGGCGATTTTTTCATTGGGTTTTATTTATTATGAAATTATACCCGCGACAAAAGGATATAAATAGTAAATACCGAGCAGTCCCAGAAGTATCGCTTCAAGCAATGTGATTATCGTTGTGTATTTTGGCGATGCCAGCCACATTTCCATTTTTGCCGCGGCTATTCCGAAAACAATAAGCTCGTCGAGCATGTAAAATGCGATGTATAAAGCGATGTATCCGATATAAGCTCCGGTCGCCGTTCCTGCTTTTGACAATATCCCGGCGAAGATGACAGGTACTACGGCCGAGCAGGGAAATTCCACTATCGTGATAACCGCGGCAAAAGATGCTATCGCGCCCATTAACGCGAGAAATCCGATCTCTTTTTCAAAAATTCCGCGGATTTTTACATAAGCTTTAGAGACCATGCTTTTGCCGTCATCCAGCGCGCACACGGCTCCGTATTTTTTAAATCTTATGTATTCCTTTGTGAAATAATAAGCGCCCCATAAACCCAGAAGGCCGATCGCCAGTTCCATATATTTTATGTACGGGGCTATCGTTTCAAAAAGATGATACCAGAGCGTGATTAAAACGCCGTACACTACGGATGTTGTGATTATGAATATTCCTCCGTAAGCTATTATTTTTTTTCGCGAACGGAAAACCATAGTAAGCCCGATTATGAGAATTAACGCGCCCAAAGAACAAACATTGAATCCGTCGAAAAATCCGAGAGTTATCGCCAGTGACGGAAGAGAGTATTTTTCAGCATTAATTTCACCGATAACGGGAAGTTGTATGGTCTGTCTTCCTGTATTGCTGTTGTTTTGGCCGTTTTGGCCGAGTATTTCAGTGATTGCTTTTTCTATTTCAGCTCCTTTTCCTGTTTCATTGTTGAATCCAAGTATGAATTTGTCGCCTATAAAAGTCAGAGGCACCTGGCCGAAATATCTCCCAACGCCGAATTCTTCGGTCATTTGCTTCATCAGGGTTACGCTGTTTTCGTCGGATATGGAGTATCTTTTTACGGCGAGGGCCGGATATTTTTCCATCATTTTATCCAAAAACTGCTCTTCCGCTTTGCAGTGCGGGCATGTTTCGGAATAGAAAAAAACAAGCTCGTTTTTTGTTTGCGCGGAAATTTCGCGCGCGAAAACAAGCGTGTTTAAAAAAAACGCCGAAAGAACCAGGGAAAAAAATAAAAATTGTATTTTTTTCATTGGAGCATCTGTACGATTTTTTCGGCGAATTTGAGGGCCGAAACGGGGCCGTCGGCTGTAATCGCGCCGTCGCTTACAACCGGTAATTTTTCGTATTTCACGCCGTTTTCTTCGAGTATTTTAACGGCCGATTTGTCGGTTTCGCTCGTCCAGACTGTGGCTTTTCTGCCTTTCAAAATTCCGGCTTTGGCCAGTATCACGGGCGCGATGCATATGGCGGCTATGCGTATGCCGGATTTTTGAGCTTCATTTATCAGCTTGTAGCTCGCTTCGTTATCCAGATGTTTTAAGGCGCCGGGCCCGCCGGCAAATATAAGAAAATCGAATTCCTGTATTTGCGTTTCCGATATCGAGTAATCTATTTTTATTTCTCCGCCGTCCACTCCTATGGCATAATCTCCGGCCGGTCCGTCGGAAGCCGCCAGGACTTCATGCCCGGCCTTTTTTAAATATTCCGACGGTACGAAAAATTCCTCGTCGCGGAAATCGCGGTGCGCGACAACGAACAGTATTTTTTTGATGTTTTCACCGGACATTTTTTATTTTGTTTTAGTATTTTTGAGATTTATTTTTTCCGACAATTTGAAAGAAATATACCCCATTAGAGACAGCTGTACTACCGGCGTTAGGCCGGATTTTATAAGCGGGATAACGGGCATTATTTCGTTATAAGCCCATCTTCCGGTTTTTAACGCCCAAACTTCAAGAATTATAGCATATACGACACCCGAAGCGAAAACAAGCCAGCCGTTTTTTTTGAGGAAGCCGGATTTTCGCGAGATAATATACGCGGCCGTTATGACGCAAGCGTCGAACAGCGCGGCGCGCAGAAGAATAAGATTTGTTATTTCGCTTCCTTTATAATGTATGTAAAGCAGGCTGTGGGATTTTTCCCACAACAGATTGAGAATGAAAGAAATTATAAAAACGGTCGCGTATTTTTTCGTCATTTGCGATATTTTAAATTAATCCGGCGAGAGTCATTATTCCTTGCGCCGAAAGATAATTAAAAATCATATTACCAAAAAAAACAGGTGGGACTATCTGTTTGGCGCTGTATCCTATGACTGCCAGAGGTATCACAAGCACTTCGTTTGGCAGGGGCGCGACTGAAGCCACTAGAAAAAGAATAGCGAGGGGCGCCCAATGGTGCCTGTCATGTATTTCTTTGTAGTGGGCTATTTTTTTTTCCATTCTGATTTCAAGCCGTTCGCGGAATTTTTTTCCGAGAAGGCAGGCCGCCGCGTCAGCCGCGGTCATGCCGAGAGTAAGGACTGCTATCAGCCCCCATTTATTGAGCCCTGAGGCGACAAGAAGCGGCACAAAGCTTACCGCGGGCACCGGTATTATAAGATTGAATCCGCTTATAAAAGCCACCACGAAAGTTCCCGCGTAGCCGAATTTTGCCGCGATTATTTTTACGAATTCGTTGTGCGTGGCTATTTTTTCCAGCCAGAAAGCGAAAAGTATTATAACCGCCGCAAGCCCTATTTTGATGCAGTATTGGAGTATTTTTTCCAGTTTTTTGTGATTTGTCAGATAATTTGGAAATTTCATATTGTAATTATATAGGATTGCGGCGATTAATAAAAAATACCCTCCGTTTTTGTGGGGGTATTTTTTGTTTTTTTTAGAATTTATTAAAAAGCATTTGTCAGCCAGAAGAGCGCGGCGTATGCCTCAATTCCGGCGCCAAGCCACAGGAGCAATGTGTTTCTTTTTATTTTTTCACGGTTTTTTAATTTTTCTTTTGCGAGTTTTCTGGTATCTTCGCGAATCCATGAGACATAGCAGACGACAGCCGATGTCCAAACGATGAACAGGGTGGTTACGATGGCGAAATTGACGATTTTCAGCATCGGGTTTTTTCTTCAAACGAACATTCGCGGTCGCAAGAAGGGCAAATTCCGTTTTTCGCGTGTTCTTTTAAAACTACGCGATTGCACCCGCCGCATCTTTGCGCCGTTCCGTCGCAGACAGCTTTGAAATCATTTTCCGGCTGCCAGTATTTTTTTTGCGGTTTTACTGCCTTTTCCTTATTGCGCGGATTGTTTTTGTCGTTCATCTTTCTTTCCTTTTTATGATGCCGTTTGGGAGAGGGTAGGGGTGGCGAATAATTACCGGGGGTTTTACGTTGCGGAAAAGTATTTTTGCTTGGGTGAATCTTATCGCTCGTTTTACCCCGGCGTCGTTATAAGGGGCGTTTAACCATTTTGCGATGTTTTTGTCGTTGAGATTTTTTATTTTTTTGTCGCATTTTCGGCACCACCAACCGGTGAAATGAACGCGTCCGCAAATCGGGCAATTTTTGGCCCATCCGATAAATTCATATGTTTCCGCTATTAGAAAAGCTGTCGCAACCACACATAAGATTAGAAATATCCATATTGAGGATAATACCGTGTCGTGGCCGGTTTTTTGTGCTGTTGAATTCAGTGTTGCCGGGCAAATTCCTCCAAAAAAAATTACCGGAAAAAATTGGCATAGTATCCAAAAAATTTTTATTGAGATTTTTAAGCGCGTCTTCGGTTTTTTTTTGCTTTCCGTTGTTTCCATAGCTTTCCTTTCCGGATGTTTTGTTGTTTTCAATTCCAGGATTATTCAAGCAGAAAAGGCCGCGGGTGTCAATTGATAATCGTTGATTTGTTTTTACATCCATGTTATAAGTTTTTAGGACAGATTTTTGAAAAGGAGGTTCGTTTATGGCCGATATTGAAATGTGCGGGGGCGAAGGATGCCGGCGCAGGGAAAGGTGTTACCGTTTTACGGCGCCGAAAAACAAAGAGTGGCAATCTTTTTTTGTTAGGCCGCCTTTAAAAAAGAACGGCAAGTGCGATTATTTTTGGCCGAATAAAAATCGGAGGAAAGAAAAGAAAAATGGAAGATAAAAAAATTATTCTTGTTATCGGTGATTCCAATTCCGAAGTTTCCGATAAAATTTCGGGTTTTATTATGAAAGAAGGTATTTCCGCCGCGGTTATCCCGGTTGGCGATTTTCCGGGCAAAGAAAAAATTCTTGGGCTTGAAAAATTTTTGAAACACGCGGATAAGGCGATTGAATACGGCGAAGAACTTTTGATTAAAGAAGATTTGTCCGAGAAGTTTAATCTGAAGAAAGGGCGCAGGCGGGAAAAGATTCGCCGAGAAGAAAAGCCGATTCATTTTGTTTTTCACAACGGCCGACGCAAAGATGTCCGCAGGCAAAGACGCGGGAGGAGATAGATGTCCAAAAAAGAAAACGAATTTTTGCGCGAACCGAAAAAAGAAATCAGGGAAATCGCGGAAAAGTTTTATAAGACGATTATGTCGTGGTCGGGTTTGGACGGAATCGAAAAAGAGGATGTCAAAAAAGCCGCGAGGGCGGTTCGTAATTTGGAAGAAGTTTTGGCGCCTTTGATTAAAAAAATCGAGGCTGTCCAGAAGAAATGCCCGCACGATAATTTGAAGCCGGTTTATGTTTTTGATAAGAATTATTTCAACCGTCTGGCGTGTCCTGAATTCGGCGAAAACATATTTGTCGGCAATGAATGCTTGGATTGCTTTACTTTTATTCCGCGCTCCGGTGGTTCGCCTTCCGAGATTTGTCATAGATGCGGCGGAAAAATGAAATTCGACGGCATTACGCGAGGAGAGGACGGAGGTATTTTTATAAGCACGTGTGAAATGTGCGGCCATCGATATGGCCACAGATGAAAGGACGCGCTAAAATTATGCCTAAACGGATAAGCGATGAAGAAGCGGATAAAATAAAAAAAGCGGCAAAAGATCTCAACGATTTGATCGAGGAAGATTTTTTTGAAGATTTAGTAGGCGTCAGTTACCGGATTGTTTCGTGCGAACTTTGCCTCTTTATTAATTTGGGAGGAGGGGATGCTTTCGGCGAAAGAGAGAAAAAAATAAGAAAAAAAATCGGCGGGGAAAATTTTGCCGGTTTTAAAGTCGTTATCAGAAACGGGGTGTCGGCATTTTTTGCCTGAAAATTTTAAAAACAAAAAAATCCTCCGGATATTTCCGGGGGATTTTAATTTTTTAATTTTGTTTTTTAATTTGTTTTGTCGGATAAAACTTTTTCTATGGAAACCATAAGATCGGAAAGAGTTGTTACCTCGTCTTGTTCCGTCACAATTACGCTTTCTACGTTTCCGTCGTCTTTTAGGACAAAGACTGCTTTTTCGCACGGATATTTGTCGGTTTTTCTGTAGTATTCCGAAACTATTATAAACCACAACTGAAGAAAAATCGCCGCGTGTAACGCCGATTTTAGCTGATTTTTATCCGGTTCCATGGTGGTAAAATATCTTTGCAGGAATTTGTTGTAAGCATCTGTTTTTTCAATAAGCCATGCAAGCCAACACAGATTCAGAGCAAGAAGCAATCCGGAAAGTACGCCAAGAAGTATGCAAAGAATTGGCAGAGAGAAGGCAAGCGTCAGGAGAACAAGCGTGTTTTTTATTTCTTTTGCCGAACTGCATCCGGTGGCCAACCGCGAAGATTTTTTAATCGCGGACAAATTGATTAAAGGAGCGGTACTTTGGCTGGGCCAGTTTTTTTCAAGCACCGCTATGGTTTTGTGTTCACACCCGTGCCACTTTAATACGGTTTTGCGGAAGTATTTTTCATAAAACATAAGTCCAAGATTGGCGCATGGAAGTTTCAATACCACAACGGGAAATAATAGCCAAATGGCGGCTTGGGCAACTCCGTTTGAAATAGTAGATATGATTATCGCCGCTATTGCCAAAAGAATAAAATACAAAACAGTTCCGCATAAAAAAATTTTCACAGCTTCGCTTATGGATGGAAATGATTTATCGCCATGAAAACCCCGCGTCAGTAAATAGATAATCAAAGAATATTCTTCAAGTTTATTTCCTTTTTCGCAGAACGCGTATCTGATATAAAATCCGTTATTGTCCGACGCGCCTTTTATCAGTCTGTTCATTTTAATGCTCCGTTTTTTTAAAGGTTTCTTTTCTTTTTAGATTCAAGCATATCGCGTTTTAAAATAACAGGATTTTGTCTATTGACTAAAAATGTAAAAGTGGTATAATATAAAAAAGAGTTGTTTTGTAAATTATTTTTTTAAACCAACGCATGGGAGGGTCGAGCAATGAGCAAGGCCATGAATTCGGGTGAGAGAGCCGGGCGGGAGCGGGTTGCTCTCCCCGGATGCAAAGGATGTTCCAAAGAGTGTCCCTTCAATAATGCCGTGACAACCAAAGAGGCGCTTGGTGATGGGTATCATCCCGCGCCGAAGTCGGGTGTGTACGGGTGCCATTCTTTGGCTCGTTTCTTTGCCGAGAATTAGGCATCCGGCGGATTCCCGCAAGCAGCAGTTTCAGGGCCCGCGATGAAAATCGCGGGCCGGTTTTTTTATATTTTCTTTATTTTTTTGTTTTAATGTGCTATTAAAATATTGAAAATTTGTTTTTTGATAAACAAGAGATTCAACGCCATTTTGTGTTTTTGGAGGGCAGAGCAAATGCGGATCAACCAACATCTTTTAGACGGCTGTTCTTTTTGCTGGGAATTTCAGAATAACAAAAGCGCCATTGAGGGCGAATCGTACAGGGTTTTTTACGAGACAAAATATTTCAGAGTGAAATTCAGCTTGTATGAAGTAACGCCGAATCACCTGCTTATTATCCCGCGCAGGCATTTTTCAAAAATGTCGGATATGACTTTTGAAGAACGCGAAGATTTTTTCAAAGTCAAATTTTTGGTGGAAATGTATTACGAATCCTTAGGCATTAAGGCATGGAACGAGGGCGCGAATTTCGGTCATGCCGCCGGACAGAGTTTAGACCATTTCCATTATCATTATTTTGACAGGACTTTGGGCGATGTGCCGGAAGAATTAAGGCGGGGCGGCATTCGCAATTTCAAACCGCCAGTAAGGAAGCTGGGCGATTATAAGGACGAATTGCCGCTGTGAGGCGGATTTAAGATTTAAAAAGAGGAGAACGGAGAAATGTTGTGGCTAGCGCTTTGTTTGGTTGTTTTGTATATGATATTTAACAGTGATTTTTCCCGGGGAATATTTAAGTCAGCGGGCATTGAATTACCGGGTGGCAAAAAGAATGACGGCGAAACGAACGAGAAGAAAAAATAAAAAAACGAGTTTTAAAAAACGGCCTTTGGGCCGTTTTTTAGTTTCACGTATGTCAAAAATTTTTCTTACATTTCGCGGGGATTTTCGCGCATCTCTTCTTCAACCTCGCTTTCGGTTTCTTTGATTTTGTTATTTGCTTTGTCTTGCGCGTTTCGTGAATAGCAGTATTCGCCAAAAGTCAGATGTTCGCATTCTCCGCCGGTTTTTGTTTTTGTAGTTCCGTAAAATTCGCAGTTTTTTTGGTTTTTTGGGCTTTCGCACCCGGCGCAAACGGAAATAATACCGCCCGTTTTGCAAAGATTTATTTTTTCGCCGTTATTTTCTCCGAATTTTTTTGATTCCATTTTTTTAATTTTTTTATTTAAATTTTTTAATTATTTTTTCGCGTGGGTGGCCTACGGGATTCGAACCCGTGCTGACACTTCCACAGAGTGCCGTGCTGACCGCTACACCAAGGCCACCATAAAATACGGATTGTTTATATAAAATATTTCAATAATCGCCACGGGTCAAGTGGCGGATTTTTCAAAAATTATTACGATTATTCCGCCGGATAAATTTCCGCGCCTTCTTTTGCCGGTTGCCCAAGTTTTATCGCCGCTTCTTCTCCTTTTTTCGCCGATTTCACCGGCTTGTGGTCTATTTGCATGGATTCGATTGTCATTTCAAATTCTTCTTCTCCTTTCTTGACCGTAATTTTATCTCCGAGCGACAGTTTTCCGGAAAGTGCCACGACGCCGACCATGGCTTTGTCGTAATAGTGAGTTATTTTGCCGATTGGTTTCGCCATATTTTATTTATGTTTTTTAACGACTTTTTATGCTTTCAGTTTAGCAGAAATATGGATTTTCGCCAGCGGTTTTTGCGAAAGTAAAAGCCCCGCGGTTTTTCGTAAAACCGCGGGGCGGGAGATGTTTTATTCCCGTAGAAGACAAAAGGTTTTAACTTCCCATGTCTTCCTCAAGATAATTTATGAATATAATCATTTCTGTTCATGGGGTGTGGGCGTCCGGCGGAATTTATTTTTTTTCGGTTTGTTTTTTTGGAGAAAACAGATGTTTTTTTATTTTTAATATTTCCGGCGCGACATAAGGAAGCGCCGATAGCGCCATCAGGGCAAACCCCAATGAAATGATATAAAAAGTGCTTTTTTCCAGAAAAGGCGTCATCGGTTCAAATATTTCATAATAGCGCTGTGTCACGCTCGTGAATACGAGCACGGCGCCCATGATAAATGTTACCGCGAAGAGCATTTTGTCCTCTTTCTGTTTTTTATTTGCGTCTGGTGGCAGTATAGCAGTAATTTTTTATGAAAAACAAGATGTCGTGAAAGTGCCGGTTGCGCGGGGTAAGGGTAGGCACGGCTTAGGTTTTTGTTTTTTTGAAAACAAAAAATCCCCAGCTTAAGGTTGGGTATTTTTTAAAATTTCGGAAGTGAGTTTTTGCGGGTTTTTACAAAAGTCCCGCTTCGCGCATTTCTTTTACTGATTGTTTGACATTTTTAATGACGCTTTCCGGCAGGCATTCGGAAATAGTTTGCTCGATTTCTTCCGGCGTGACCGCGTTTTCACTCAATACGGCTTTTTCAAGGATGGCTTTAGGCGCTTTCGCGAGATTATCGCGGTAAAGTTTTGCGGCCGGTAGCCATTCTTGCCGGATTTTATCCGCCAATTCCGGTTTTTCTCCGGCGGCTTTTTCCAGCTTTTCGATTATTGAACCGGCGCGTTCGACTGTCTCGGAGAATATTTCTCTGCGTTCGAGCGCGTTTATAATGCCGTTTAGCTTGGCGAGATCTTTCTTAATCTGTTCGTCGGGGGCATTCACTTTGTGTTTTTTGACGATGGCGTCTACCTGATCTGCCGTGATAAACGCAGTGCCTTTCTTTTGCAGTTCTTCAAAATCGGACTTCATTTCCTTATCAGCGTCAGCGTATTTGAGCATCGTCGGAATGATTTCGGAGTTGATTTTTTTTCTGACCAACTCATTGTCTGTTGTATCGCAGGCCGTTTTAAGGTCGGCGATAAGTTTATTCGCGCTGTCCTGCCCGGCCTGGATATACGCGAGAATCATTTCGACGGGAATAAGTTCCGTTTGTTTTTGTCCGGGTTCCGCGCTTTGGGCGCAAATCAACACCGGCATCGTGAACAGAATCACCAGAATTGCCGTAAAAATTGCCATACTTCTTTTCATGTTCCTTCCTCCCTCTTTTTTATTAAACATCATTTCAATCCGTTTTTACATTAGCAGGCGCGGATTTTTTTATCAATAGTCATAACTCGGAGTCTGGTTTTTGTTTTTACAGTGCTTTACGGAGCGGTTTGTGGTATAATTTCCATATGAAAATGAGCGAAGAAAAAATTTTAAATCTTTGCGGTTATCTGGGGCTTTTTCTTTTCATAATGACTGTCATCACCGGAGTTTAGTTTCCGTTTTGCCGCGGGGGGTTTTGATATTCGCGGAAACGCGGGATTTTTGTAATGTTTAACGAACGAAAAATTTTGGATATTTGCGGCTGGGCGTTTTTGCTTATCTTTTTTTGTGCCGTTTTTTCCTGTTTTAATCCGTTTTTGGCGGATACGCGCCGTTTGCCCGCGTTTTTGTTCGGCGCGTCCGGTGACGTTGTTTTGCCTTTGGTTGAGATGTCAGACGAGGATCTCGCCGCCCTCATGAAGCCGTCGGTTGTGAGAATAGTCCATATTATAAAAGGCGAGGCCGTGCTTAAACCTTTCGACATCGACCTTAAAACCCTAAACATCAGTTTCGTGAAAGGGCGGGCGGCGGAAAAAATTCCCATAGACACGGGCGCTTCCGGCAGCGGTTTTATAATAAATCCCGATGGATATATAGTGACCAATTCGCATGTTGTCTCTCAAGAGGGAATTAAAGGAACAATTATTTTTACGTATGTTCAGTCGCTGGTGTTTGAAAAAATAATGTCTTTACCCCCGGCGCAGATGA